>CANRJU010000005.1 GCA_947631075.1 uncultured Lachnospiraceae bacterium | reverse complement strand
GACGAGCGGACGATCCGCTATTTGAAGGGGGAGACGCTGACGCTCGCGCCGGAGGAGGCGGAGGGCCCGGACGGCTGGATGCTGGTGTGCGTGGATGGATATCCGCTGGGGTGGGGGAAAAAAGCGTTGTTTTCGCTGAAAAACAAATACCACACGGGCTGGCGGCTGATGTGAGGTGGAACACGGCATCGCGCGGCGGCTGGAGTGGCATAGCATAGAAAGTAGAAAAGGACCGCGCGAACGGTCCTTTTCTGGGGAATAGAGAACTAAACTATATATAGGCGATCATCCGCCGCGCGGGATTCGTCGAAAACCGACGGCCGATGATTAGGGCAAAAGTAAAAGGCGACCCACAACGTGAATCGCCTTTGATTACATTGACATAATACTACTCCTTGGCAAATTTGTCAATAAAAAATTGTGAAGAATTTTCAATTCCAGATTATTCTTTCAGTTTATCAAGTTCGGATAGATTGATTCCAAAGGAAGTTAATATTATTTTAATCGTTATTTCCAATTATTCCTTTATAATATCCAGCTCCGTTAAATTGATTCCAGAAGATGTCAAAATTACTTTCAGCGCAATATATCGGCGTTTCA
This sequence comes from uncultured Lachnospiraceae bacterium, assembly GCA_947631075.1. Classification (GTDB taxonomy): domain Bacteria; phylum Bacillota; class Clostridia; order Lachnospirales; family Lachnospiraceae; genus Eubacterium_F. Next base: position 24,625 of record CANRJU010000005.1, on the reverse strand, counting down.
TTTTTTGATATACTTCTGAATCCTTGTCACAAGATATCATATAATCTTGCAATCTTTCAAATTCCTCAATATTCTTCTGTATCATTTCCTTTTCTGTCATGATATCATCTCCTTTCAAGGCGGGAACCATCAGCATTTTCACTATTATTATACCATGGGCGCATAACCTTTACAAGCCATGTATATAATTTTTGGTTTTGCTATATCCATATAAATAAATTCTTGACAGGGACAAAAAGAGGTGATACCTTATAAATGAAATAAAGAGATATGGATGCGATCCGGCATAGATGGGCGCAGGCGAACCGATGCCGGTCTGGGACTATAGAAAGCAAATGGGGGACGCGTTATATGAATAATCTCTCAATATCATTAGGCAAGAGACAGTTGGTGGATTCTATTTGGAAAAGCGCCGGAATCGAAGGACTGGGAACCACGTTTCCCAACACGGAAAAAATATTGGAAAATCTTCCTGTGGAAACAAGGACAGAGGAAGTCCTGTTTATTATAAACATGAAAAGAGCCTGGTATTTTATATTTGACAATATAGAATACCCGAATAATCTTTCCTTTTTGCGGGAAATAAATAAAATCTGTATGGAAAATCTTATTTATGATGCGGGAAGCCTTAGAACGGTTCCGGTTGCGATCGGCGGCACATCATGGACGCCGGAGCAGCCACAGGAGGGCATAATTCTCCGCAAACTGGATGAGATTGACAAAATGCCCGACAAATTGGAGGCTGCTTTGGAGATGTTCTGCTTTGTTGCGAGAAGCCAGATGTTTACAGATGGAAATAAACGGGTGGCGCAGCTTATGTGCAACAAGATTATGATGGAGAATGATATAGGAATATTTTCTGTTCCTTATGAAAAAATTGATACTTTTAAGGGGCTGCTTGTAAAATTTTATGAGAGCAATGACTCGACGGATATAAAAGCGTTTTTTAGAAAGGACTGCCTCTTGCTGAATCCGGGGTATAAGCAGGAAAATGTTCTTTGACACAGAGTTGAAAAGGTATTTTTTTGTTGGACTGTCATAGTAGCGCCTCCTTGTTCATATTGTAGATATTAAAATAAATTTAAATTGAAATATAGGGACAGCCGTTTTTTCCGAATCCCCTCTGAAAACAGACAAGAGGATATTTACAAAGGTGGCAAGGAATCCAAAAAACGGAGACGGCTATATGACATGTGGAGCGGGCAAGGATTACAGGCCGGCATGTCAGAAATTTTTTGTGCTGTATGAACGAGCGGAGAAAAAAATGCTATTTTGATGTCACAAAACGGTACAGAAAAATTAATTCGATGGGTGAAAATCTTGATTTTTTGAAACAGCTATGGTATTATAATTTACATAGAAAAAAGCCAACTTTTAGATGTTTGATGAAGGCTTTTTGACTGCTTCTGATTGTCTGTTTTGTGAAACAGGAATATATAACGAGGGAGTAATTGAGTATGAAAATGAGAATAGCTATACAGGTGTAATAAGAACGAGTAAAAGTCAATATACGGGAAATAATAACTTTATGAACATTGAGAAATTAAAGAAAGAGGGGAAATTGATGCGTATATTTCCGCAGAAATCAAGGAGAACTCTTCCTTTTCGTATAAGCATAATATTGCAAGGATACCATTTTACTACTGAATAATTTTTTATTTAGCGAGGGGGCATATGATGAATAATATTATTGAAAAAATAAAACATATTGTAATTATTTTTATAAGTCTTTTGTGGATTACTTTTTTTGCATGTTTGTGTTGTACTGAGCATGGTGATGATTTCATCACAGGTGGTCTCGGCGTGAATGGATTTATCTGTTTTTTGCTTTGGCTTGGGTTTCTTTTTGTTATTATTAAAATTTCACCTATACTAGCCGATATTGGATTTACGATTTTGTATATTGTCATACGGATAGGAAAGTTTGGAATTAATAAAGAAGCAGTAGAAAACGTAGCGGCAGCGGTTCTTACTATTGGAATTTTTGCGGCTTTAGCATTAGCTTATTTTAAACAATACCGTAAAGAACGGCGCGAGTCCAACGAGCGACGTATTAAAAATCAAAATGAGGGGAAGAATTGTTGTCCCAGATGTGGGCGAACCACTATAAATTATATACAGCCTCACCTTGAGAAAAAATACTACGGTTCCAGTGAATATCAATATACTTTAGAACAAGTAAATGGATATTGGCAGTGTACAACATGTAAACATATTTGGTCGGATGATGATTTTTCATTTTTTTGATGATGTATTATTTATGATGCGGGAAGCCTTAGGGCGGTTTCGGTTGCGATTGGCGGCACATCATGGACGCTGGAGCTGCCACAGGAGGGCATAATTCTCTGCAAGCTAGACGAGATTGACAAAATGCCCGACAAATTAGAGGTTGCTTTGCAGATGTTTTGCTTTGTTGCGAAAAGTTAGATGTTTACAGACGTAAATAAACGGAAGGCACAGCTTATGTGCAACAAGTTTATGATGGAGAATGATAAAGGACTGCCTCTTGCTGAATCCGGGGTATAAGCAGGAAAATGTTCTCTGACACGGTTTTTTTCTTAAAAGTAGCACCACTTTTTAAGTGATGCTACTTTCAAGATCAGTAAAGTAACTTTTGAGAAGATGAAATTTTCTTATTCCGCTGTATTATTTCTTTTTTAGTTCTGTCCTGCGTTGTAGTAAAGTGTTAATATTTAAAATAGCTTCATTTAATGGTTGAATGCTACTTGTCACATTACCTGCTTCTATATTAGAATATGAAGCTAAAAGAAACTGAATTTGCGATGCAATATCATTTTCGCATGATATAATTGAGTCATCGCCATAACCAAAATCGCTTTCGATGGACAAATGTTCTTCTAGTTGTTTTACAGATTTGTAAAACTCCTCAAGTTCATCACAATTTATTTTTAATCTAATAACTTTTAGTTTTGCATCTAAATCCTGAATGGCAAAATATGGCTCCCGATCTATAAAAATAGCATTTAGGGCACTATGCTGTGTTTTATATTGTAATTGCCTTCCAACAAAGAAAAGGGAAGTAATGAAACTTGCAAGCCATATCCACCGACAGATTCTTAATCCTATGATATTGTACAATTTTGGTAAAACTGTATTAGGTTCTCTAAGGGTATCGATAATATTCTGAGGATTTGAAAATAACCAATCAATAAACGATACAGCTTTTCTATATGTATGTGGAATAACAATAAGATAGGCGATAATACCGAGTAAAATAATTGCAATAGGAAGCAAAAAAATAATGATTCTTTTAGCTTTTATATTAAACGCCTTGTTTGTGTATTGCTTTTTTTTCGATGATGTAGACGTATCAATAAGATGATTACAGTATACATTATTAGCAGTATTTGAATACTGTTCATTATTTACGTTGTTTATAATTGGATTAGAGCTGTCTGGAATAGTATCTCCAACGCTCTCGAATAAATGTTTATTTATAGAGTTTTCATTATTTTGAGAGATTACAGTATTTTCTTTTGAAAAAGGAGTTTCAGCAAGTGTAGCCGTATGTTTTGTTAAGGTGTTTTCGGCATATTTATTATGCATATTATTTGCGAAAGTAACTTTCATCTGTAAAATTTCAGAATTTGTGTTTCTAAGTGCATTTTCCCATTCATTAAGAAAGTCAGAGGCGCTTTGAAATCTGTTTTCTTTATTAGAAATGGCTTTTATGAGCACATTTCCAATAAGCTCACCACCTAATAATGGTAAATCAGGTTGTTTGCCGTTCATACGTGCTTCAAAAGCAATATCTTCATCATGCGAAAGATATTGCTTTGGAAATTGTGGTAAAAAAGGGTTTCGGTTGTAATTAAGTAATCGATATAGTACAATTCCAAGAGAATATAAATCGACATTTTTTGTGTAACTTTCTTTACCAAGATATACTTCAGGAGCAAGGTAATTGGGAGTCCCTTTCAGTGACTCGGCTTTTGAACTATCTTTTAAAATTTTAGAAACTCCAAAATCACCTATTTTGTATTCTCCTGCTTCAGAAACAAATATATTGTCATCCTTTATATCTCGGTGAATGATACCACTGTTGTGACATGATATAAGTCCATGAAGAATGTCTATGCCTAGTTTCCCGACATCAGAAACAAGGAATGAGTTATGAGAAATATATTCTTCTAAGGGTGTTAAATATTCCATAAGAATAAAAACATCATATCGTTTAGGAGATTCAACGCTTTTTATGTCATTCTCATAGTATCTAATAATATGCTTCTCTCCTTTTTCTGAAAGCATATTTAATATACTGATTTCTGAAACAATGCTTTTAAGCATCTCGGAAAAATAGTTATCTGTTTTGGAAACATCCCCTCCCATCGAATTTAATACAGAATAGTACTGCTTTTCTGTTGGAATTGTAATGTGTTTTAGTGCGCGGATATATGTTCCTGAGGGATTTTCTTTTTGAACTTTGTAGACCGTTCCAAAAGCTCCCGAACCAAGTTTTTCAATGACTGTATACCCTAAAATAACTTTACCTACTAAATTTGTTTGTGACATAGATATTACCTCTCAATCGATACTAAAATAAGTGTTGCATTATCTGCGTTTTTTGTCTTAGTTGCTAAATTGATTATTTTTTCCCCAATAAGCATCAAGTCATTTCCTTCAGTAAGGAGGGCTAATAATTTATTATCCGTCACAGCGTCAGTAATACCATCACTGCAAAGAATAAATAGACCTTCGTTGATATTAGGATAGAATACATCTGCTTGTAATATACCCCCATTTTCATTGTATCCAACATATCTATTAAGATTTTTTCGGGCAGGGAAATTAAAAATTTCCTTTCTTGTGAGCAGTCCTAAATCAAGCATTCTTTGTCCTTCAGTATGGTCTTTAGTAAGTTGTTTAAGAGAAAAGCCATTAAAATAATAAGCTCGACTATCCCCAATATTCAATATAGCATATTTTTCATTGCAAGCAATGAGGATTACAAGTGTTGCACCCATGCCAATAAGATTGTCTTGTTGGAAAGATAATTTACAAACAATATCATTAATTTGTATGATTGCAAGTTGTACCTTTGCAACTGCATCCGAAATATTCGTACACCATTGAAGCGATTTCTGAAGTTGAGCTAATTTTTCAACACATATTCTACTTGCAATTTCTCCTGCATTTTGGCCTCCCATACCATCGCTTATTGCATAAAGCATGGTTGGAGTGTTAGATTTTGAATAAGAAGTTATAAGTTGTTGATTCACCATTTCTAATTGAATACTTGATTTTAAACATATATCTCCCAAGCAAAAATTATCTTCATGTGTAGGACGTTTGCCGATATGTGTATAACAAATAGCTTTAATCACAGTTCAAATCCTCCCCAAATAGTGAGTCTAATTATCTAAACTATTTAGTGTTTCTAGGAATGCAAGTCCTTCACCATCTTGTAATCCAACAAAATAAAGGCGTTCAATTTGTTCAGCATCAAACAAAAAAAGTTGTTCAGGATCAATAATTCCTTCTGGATACAAACATGCGCAATAATCCCATATTTTATCAGAATTAGCTTGCTTTTGTTTTACACCAATAATCATAATTCTTTTTTGGCTATCCTTGAGGAGAACAACGGAGCCGATAGGTAGATATTTTTTCATTATATATACTCCTTTCTTTATTTTACAAGTTCATTTAATGAAAAATCATAATCACATTTCTGACACACAAAATGATATATATAGTGTTTCACTTTTGCGTTAGTCACAAATAAGGGATCTGCTCTTGAGTTTAGTTTTTCGCCATTTAATGATTCATATTGTTTTTCTTTAATCAATTTACTCCCACACTTTGGACATTTCTTTTGCCTAAATAAAAGATATATCAATTCGTTAGTTGTAAAATCGTATTGAAAACCTTGATGTTTCATTAAATGCACCTCTTTCATATTTTAATCCCAAAATGTAATAAAATCAACAAAATTGTCCCAACCTTCATCATTAACTCCTACTTCAATACCAACAGAACCGCCAAGAATAGCAGCAGCCCCGCCTTTGACTACATATTTTCCGTCTTCAATTCCAAATTTTCCCTCTACACCTGCAGCCCCGGCATAGCCTCCAACTTCTCCTGTTATTTCTATGCCAAGAATATTAATTGTTCCCGATGCTTTTCCTTCAACAGCAGCAACCATTGCCTCGCCTTTGACATATGCATTAACGCCATCTTTGCCAATAGAAACTTGTCCTTTTGCACCTGCTCGTGCGCTTCCTGCTTTTCCTTCCATTTTGCCTTCTAATCCCAGCATATCATTTCCAACCCCGGCTTTGGCGTCTGCAGCTAATGCAGTAGCAGTTGATCCAATACTTGCTTCAGCATTTAGGTATGATAGTTGCTCTTTTTCTGACCAACTGTTATTATTATATTCTTTTTTTTGCTTTGATTTCACTAGTGAAATGTCTGCCTTTGCATCTGCGTCCACTTTACCAAGATAAGCATTTACTTCAGCATAGCTACTTTCATTTTTTGTTTCAGCACTTGCCTTGCCAATCCACGCAGAGACATTTGGGTGGTCATCATCAAATTTATAACCGAACCAGCCAGCGGATGTATTGGCAGAATTTGAGGAATTTACCAGCAGTCCACTATCCTTAATAAAAGGACTTATAGCGGGAATTACCATACTAATTATCGCAGGAAAAGCATATGGTCTTGTAATAGTAATATTTTTGAATAAACTACTTATGTATTTTAACCATATTTGTTTCCAGTTTGTTCCTGGAAGTGTCTCTACATTGGTAAAATTAATAGGATATGCAAAGGGATTAAACTTTTCATTATTTAATTTATTATATTCATTGTACGCTTCACCAAGGAACTTTTCGTATTTGCGTAGTGCAAGCACATAAGAATCTAATTTCCTTGTAATTTGAGTAGCAATTGAATTAATATTGGATTGATATTTTATATCCCAATCTAAATGATTGATTGTTTGTTGAAAATCATTTCGTATGTTGTTCAATGTAGAAGACATGGATTTACAGCTTTCCTCCATCTGCTTCATTCCTGCGAATTCAATGTAAATTCGCGGCACTTATTGTACCTCCTTTCTTAGGCTTATAACCAGCGAAGTTTTGAACATTACTTCGCTGGCTATAGCTATTTTTAATCAGATTAAAAAATTTTTCCTTGCTCTTGCGCTTTTTGCGTACCTTCACGTTCTGCAGTTTCATAGCTTTCTGCGGCTTGTGTAAGGAATGTGCTATATGCTTTTATATCTTTTACGATAGTTTCAAAGGTGGATTGCATATTTGCAAATTGTTTCTTTTCCGTTTCAATCGTAGAGCCTTTCATCTTATTTGCAGTAGTTGTAACTTCCTGTAACATTTCAGAATACAGCTTTTGAATAGAAACAGCAGCATTATCGATAGTTTTAGCTTTATCGCGCATTACGCTAGAGTCTACTACTACTTGAGCCATTTTTTTCTCCTTTCTTGTTGTTAACGACCGACACTAAGAGAATTTGCCTTGCTCTTAATATCATTTTCGGTTTGTTTCATTTTAGACGCATATTCGCGGAGGAATTGGACATAATTCTTTAGAGCTTTTTCTGCGGCTGTAAAATCATTTTTGTATCCTTCAATACGCTGATTAAAGGTGTCGCTTGCTTCACCTTTGAATGTAACTCGTAAATCAGAGACAGCCGTGTAGATACTCTTATACGCCTTTGCGAACTCGCTTGTTTTTCCTTCAACTTTGTTGGCGGAAGATTCAAGTTCCTCTGGAGTAACGTCAAAAACAGTAGATGGCATAATGATTCTCCTTTCAATAATTTTTTATATTGCGAAAAAATACTAGCGCCCAGATTTTAACACAACAGCGTGATTTTTTATTTCTTGATCCTCGTGTTGTATTCTATCTGCACAGTATTTAATCGTTGAAGCTAAGGAGGACATTTGAGAAACTGTCCTGTTCATTTCGCTGCGGAGAGATATTAAGCGTGAAATGAAAGTATCTGCAGCTTGACCTTTCCATATTGTTCTACAATCTCGCTCAAGTTGAGACAATAAATTAATTTGAGCAGATAATTTGACTACATTATTGGAAATATCGTTTGCTTGTGAAATGACCTTTGAATAATTAATTCGGTATTTCATATCATCACTCTCTTTCTAAATAAGAAGTAATTTTGCTCCATCGGAGATTCCTTGTTGCATAAAAGTACATTCCATACGTAATGCCTTTCCGTCAGTCATGTCAAATAGTTGTAATCCCATATTATTATTGGACACTCCATATTCAGATGATAATATCCGGATAATTAATTTTTGCACATCTTGCACTGTCATATTATCAGGAACAATAAAATCATATGAATTATTGAGAGCAGGAATTCTAACTGCAATAGAAATCTTCTCCATTATTTTTTCACCTCATTTCAATATATTTATCTTTTAAGAATAAAAATTTGTTTTTTTCGTTTGTTTCATTTATCAATGGTAAAGTCTCTATCTTATTTATAGCGTTGCTATAAGAGTTTTGGCAAATAAAGTAATTTTCTGCGTTTACAACCAGTGACATAAATATGCGGTCATTACTTTTCTCTCCATTTACATCCATTCCGCATATAAAGAATATTTTATATTCTGGGGCATCAATATATTGGAATATCTTTCTCATAAGTGTAGCTTGCTCATCAGTTATCATGTCAAAAAAATGATTGTATTCTCCTAAAATTATAAATAATTCTTCATATTCGTTATTTTTTTTGCTTAATCGTTTGTTCAGTTCGGGCCGTAATTCATTGATAAATACATCAAACTCGTCTATTCCTTTGACATATTTACACATCGTAAATTGAGAGATAGCATCCTTAAAATAGACATTTTCCGTATCTATGAAAACAATTTGTCTTCCAGGATATTTTGCAATCTCTTTAAATAGTTCAATATAATAAGAGCATAATTCTGTGATGCTGTTTGCACATATACATAATTTGTAATCCCGCGTTAAGTCTAACCCGTAATATAACAGACCAGACTTAGATGTTCCAAGAATCAAATGTTCTTCGTTTTCATTGATAGGTTCAGGCAAACTCATCATGCGTTCACTTGTATGACTTAAATGATTAGAGTCTATATTTTGAGAGGAATCTGCATGATTTATTAAACTAGCAGGCCTATAACCTTTCCATTTTTTTTCTATTGTTGAATATATTTCAGTAATTGCCGAAATTCGTTTGGATTCAGTTTCTCCATCAATTGCAAGAGCAACTTGAAATTCAACAACTTCTTGATTAATTACAGTTATTCCACGTCCGTTTATTTCTTCGGGAGTAACTGGCACTCGAATATTAAGTATATCTAAATAACTATTCGGATCATTCATTTTTAGTATGAAATAGCTCGATATATGTTCTGTTACCTTGTAATAAATTGAGTTACGTGTATTTCCTGTGATAACAAAATATATTCCAAATGTTTTGCCTGCACTAATTATATCAGTTAATTCATCAGCTAAATCTATATATTTATCTCTAAAAGATGAATAATTGTCAATTAATACAACAATGGAGGCGAGCGGATTTTCGCGCAGCGCTCTATATTCCGAAAAACTTCCACAATTGTGTGATGAAAATAAAAACTTACGTTCCTCTAATATATTTTGCAAAATAGAAATAAGGTTAGCAATTTTTATGTCGTCATCAGAATAAACAACTCCACCTGTATGAGGTAAATTTTCCAAATAACCAAGATTTCGCCCCCCAAAATCTATTGCATAAATGGATAATTCCACAGGAGTATATTTATAATCACAAATCATTGAATGGATTAAGCTTTGCAAGAATGTTGTTTTTCCTGTCCCGCTAGCTCCATATAATGCAATATGCCCATTTTTAGCAAGATTAATGGTTAGTGGTTTTTGTTCCTGCGTTCGAATAAAATCTAACATTCCAATTGTTGCAGTACAGAGCTCTTTTTTTCCCTTATCTAATGAGTTCATTAATAAATTTGAGGGTAATAAGTCAAGCCATAAGGGCTTTGAAATTATATTTTTCTTTTGGCCAAGAGCAACAATTTCTGCGACAATAGCTTCAAGTTGTGTTTTGTCTGATTTATTAACAGACAATTCAAATTTTGCGCTATGAATTGGATTTGCCGTGTTATCTACCATTTGAATAGTAATTTCTTCATCCGGAACATATTTGGAGGTCGGAATGTAATCTGCCCCACTAAATCCAGACTGAACGCATTCGTAAATTTCATCATATCCAACTTGAATATTAAGTCTTCCGGGATTCTTAATAAATGCTGAATCAGGTTTATTAATCATATCAATACTATCCTGTTTTTCAGCAACTTTAAGACATACTTTAAATCGTGAATTGCTCATGATTTGGGGATCAACAATTCCGCTTGGCTTTTGTGTGGCAAGAATGAGATGAATACCAAGACTTCTGCCAACTTGAGCAACATTAATTAACTGGGCTAAAAAATCTGGTTGTTGAGTTTTTAATTGCGCAAATTCGTCAATGATAATAACTAAGTGAGGCAGAGGCGTGATTAATCGACCACCTTTATAATACTTGTGATAAGTATTTATATCCAATTTATCTACACCTAATTTGCTAGCGGATTCGTTAAATAAACGCTGTCGTGATTTAATTTCCGCTTCTAAAGACACAAGTGCTCTGTATAGTATATTTCCTGATAAATTGGAAATTGTTGCAGCTAAATGAGGTAATGCAGGAGAAGAAGGCTTGGCCATAAATGGTCGAGCCATATCTCCGCCTTTAAAATCAACAAGAACAAAGGCAACTTCTTTTGGACTGTAATTAATTGCAAGAGACAAAATAAATGCCTGTAAAAATTCGCTTTTTCCTGAGCCGGTTGTACCAGCAACGAGACCATGACAGCCATGATATGCTTCATGAATGTCCAAAGAAAAAAGTTCACCACCTGCCATAACACCAATGGGAGCAGCAAGTGACTTGGCCGAATTATTACTATCCCAGTGTTGTTCAATTTTCAGTTCATCCACATTTCCTGCTTTATACATTTGCAGAAAAGATATTTGATCTGGTATTCCCATAGAACGAATATCTCGTTTAACATTAATGCGAGAAAGAGCCGAATAAAATATACTTGTTTTTTCGTTATCAATGTTATCTAGTGTAAAGGGAATGAATTTGTTTTTGTTTTTATTTTTTATATAGTATCCCGTATGTGTTTCATCGCTTTGAACTATTGTTGTACATGATTTTGGTAATTGTGTTATATTTTCGTACGCAAATATTGTAGTAAATCCTAATGATTTGCTATCTATATTGATATATCTAAGTAAAGTCTCTTTTTCTACAAGAGAGGGTTCTGATATAATTAGAACATAGTGGGGAATGAATTTATCTTTATTTTCTTTTTCCTTTTCTCGTTCTATCATTATTTCATTTATTGAACAGAAAATATGATGCACTTCTTCTGTCGTTGTTGCAAAAAAGCGAATTTTTTTGTCGGTGCTCCAAATGTGAGGAACATTTTTTACTTTTTCAAATACATCAATGTGACGAGGGGACGTAACAATAGCTAACTTTACTTCATCATATGAATGCAACGAAACAATATTCAAAATGATTTCGTTTAATATACAATGAACGTTCTGCTTTTTCCCAATAATACCTATTGTATTATTGTTATACAAATCTAAAGTTAATGGAACATTAATCAATATTCCATACTTGTTTGCAAGTTGAGCAGGTAAATGGCAAAGTTCGTCATCATGTAATTGAAAACCTATGCGTGGAATTTTCAATTGCACGTCAAAGGGACGATTGCCTAATCCAATTCGAACAGAAAGGAAATCAGCATCGTTATATGATCGTTCCCACAAATGAAGTTTAGCATTTTCATTATCTAAAAACTCACACATTATCTCTGGAGATGGACATAATACTTCATTAAGAAGCCGTTTTGCACGCTCAGTTTTTTTAATTAGTTGTTTTTCAATTCCAGCAATATAAGAAGTGTATTTGGCTTTTCTATGTGATTCAGCTACTAAGGTACTCTTTTTTTGATAGCTTCTTAGCAATGATGGCCACAATAAAGAGCCAAGTAACATGCCTATGGCCATTGTTCCACTTGCGATCAGTGTTGGAATATTATGGCCACTAATTGCACTTGAAATTGAAACTCCGAGGCTTGCAAGCATTACCATAGACATGGTAATGCTAGGACCAAGAACCAAGAGAGCGGGTGTTTTATCTATGGCTGGAGAATTGGGAGGTCCATCTATCTCCAATTCATCATTATCTAAAGATTTTAAAATTCGTGGCTTACTAACAAAGTAGTTTTTGGTTTTAGATTCATTAATCCTCATTTTAACAGAATAAGAATCAAGTTTTGGCAAATTACATTCACACATAAGGTTTCGGACCGCAATCCAATCCCCTAAATAGATGATTGATAATCCCATTATAAAGATTTCGTCAAAAACTGAAAGTTTTTGAGAGTATGTTATATGCCCATTTATGTAAATACCGATAGTGCGCTTTAAGTCTTCAATAAATGCTGTGCCGTCGCTATTAATGTGGATTGCTGCATGTTTTTCACGTGAGACATAATCACTGAATGAAAATATAATATCATTATTTTGTGCACGCCCTATGAAAAGATTAGTATCTTTGGGAAGCTTGTATTTTAAATATCCAATATGTATAGTTGTAGTGGAAATAAATAGCATTTTTATTTCAGCACTTTCTTTTGTGTCAGAAAAAGAAATATAGTCGCCATTTTGAATTATGTGATTGTTACATGAGTTACCGAGTATTGTGGCTTTATATTTTTCAGCAGGATCTTGAAACAACGTAAATACTAAGGAATCCTCATTATTTTCGAGAAAAAAAGGCAAAACAAAATCATCAGGCAAACCCAGAGTTTCAAGGAAAAGGGAGGATGCCCTATTCTTCACAATATCACTCAGCAGTTTAGAAACTAATTGCTGATTTGTAAAAATAGTTACCAGAAAATCAATCATAATCTTTAATGTTTCTCTCCTTATTTTATAAAATTAGTTTTTGTCCGCAATTTCCACAAAATTTCATTTCAATTTTATTTTCAAATCCACAAGCGGAACATTTAATTAAAGTTAATGGTTTTCCACATTCTCCACAGAATTTCATTCCATTTTGAATATATGAACCACAAAAAGGACATTTAGATTGTTGTTCGGACTTGGCAGTGTTAAAGTTTTGACTAATGCCATTGAATGCTTGCCCCATTTGATTTAAAACACCAAGTCCCATGCCCAATCCAATTCCTGCATTTGCCATTCCACCAGAGGAAGGATTATCTGCAAGTTTTTCTAATATGTCAAGGGAACGTCGCTGCTGATAAAATTCAGTTCCTAGTGCCAATTCTTCTTTATACTTGCGAAGTTTCTCGTATTCTTCGGGTTTAGGTGAAATAGACACACAATAAAAATTAACTATTTCAATTCCGAAGCGTTCAAATTCATCATCTAGAACTTTCTTAAAGGCGTCTGATAATTCTGATAGATATTGAGATATTTCCAAAAATGAAATCTGTTTTTTTATCATATATTCAGCGGTTACAGATTTAATTTTTGAATTGATTAGTCCATTGAAGTATCGCAGTACTGCTAATTCATTTGTGGTTGTACCATTCGGAACTACGCCAATAACACGTGACACAAATAAACGAGAATCTACGATATTAATTCCATATTGTCCTCTTGCGCCAATATTTAAAATCAATCCATATTTTGGATCTTCTAATGGGATAGGTGTAGAGGTGCCCCATTTCATATCTAGATTTGCAGTTTTGTTAATGTAGTAAATTTCTGCAGAAAACGGAGTTTTCCCTCCAAAGGGAAGATTTACCAATTTATTGAGAATTGGCAGATTACCTGTTGATAAAGTATGTGTACCTGCTCCAAATAAATCTAGAGCTTTACCCCCTTTAATAAAGAGAGCTTCTTGACCCTGTCCAACAATTAATTGTGAGCCAAATACAAATTGCTCAGAAGGATATTTGTAAATAAGCCACGGAGAACCATTAGAAGTTCCATCATACTTAATTCTATCAATAATTGCCATTCTCATCTCTCCTTTCAAAAATTATCTTTCGTATTTGATTCGAGTTTTTAATTTGTTTGCGAATACTTTATATGCTCCATCTTTGCTCATTTCGTCAATGTAAGAAATTACAGTATCTGCTGCAATTTCATTTTCGGATTTTGCAAGCTGATATGCTTTTACAAAGATATTTAATACTTCTATCGCATGGTTAGGAAGACGCTTTCCCGTGAGGAAACCTCCTTCTAATTCACACCATTTAACTCTTATTTGCCTAAATTTTGCCATTGCAAAATGAGCACGCCAATCTTCGGGACATAAATCAACTGCTAAAGAAGCAATTTCAGACTCATCACAGCCTATGACACCGGATACAAGCATAAATATATTGTTACGCTCGCCATGTTTGGCTAAATTAAATGCTCTTATAAAAGCAGACCGTAAATGATGATCAGGAAGATAATTGACCATATTTATGAATGTGTCTATTTCTTGCTTTTCATCTGATGTAAGACTATACGCTTCTCTGTATGCAGGAACCATTGATAAATAACCTGTTCTATCCCCGCCAGTTGATGCATATCCAAGCCACGCACTCCAACAATTCGGTTCAATATCAATAGCCTGTTTGAATTTTGTATTTGCCTTGCTATCATCGCCCAAATCTTGTAATTTATATCCATCTATTAATAATTCTTCTACATCTTTTCCTTTATATCCATAAACGTGTTTGGTAATATTTTGTGTGATTTCTTGAATAACTTTATCTTGTTTTATGACAAATTGCGCCAAACAATTTTCGCATGTTCCAATATCATGCGAATCATCGAGGATTATATTTCCTCCACATTGTTCACATATTAAACTAATTTTAGCCATATGTTATCTCCTATTGGGTAAAATAGACGGGGCAGAATTGGCCTGCCCCCCATCTACTTGCTCCATCTTTTTGTTGCTAATTTTCACTTTGAGTTTCGCGTTGAATAGATTTGTATCCACTATTACTTTGCTTAAGTCCAAGTTTTGCAAATGCAGATTCTGTTGCGGCCTTAGCTGAAGCATAGCAGGCGTTGCGTTTTTGTTGTTTGAATACATTGTCTGTCATGGCTGCAAAAGAAGCAAAAAGACTTGTTTTCTCTTGAATCATTAAATAGACCTCTACATACAAGTAAGTGCCTACTGTTGTGTTAGAGATAGCAATTTGAGCTTCATTATCAACCTGTACAACAACGCATTGCTCTTTCGTGCCAAACAACGCACCTGTTAAACCTTTGCCAGCCTTGATAGTGGTAATGGTTGCCTTCAAGGGGTACTTTTTAGCATTCAATTCGTTCAAAATTGTTTGCTCAAGTTGATCTCTCATACCGCCAGCTTCATCGAAAATGTAGCTGTCACTAATTCCGGTAAAACGTGCTTGTGTCATTTTTGTTCCTCCTTAAATTGTATAATATATTCCTAATAGCATTTATGAAAAATGCCATTTGGGACAAATTTTGGTCGTCATAAAATTTTTTTTGTGGTCAACAATAATATAGCAATGACATTATTTTGACCCTAAATGTTAAACAGTTTATTGTGCTTAATTTTGCTGATACGGTTTTGAATTGAGTATGTGGCATTACTTAACAGCACTTAGTGTATCAAAACCGATAATAGCCTCGCATCCTACAACAATAAAATAACAATAAGCATAACAGCCCAGAGCAAAAGAGCGATAATTGAGCATATAAAGCCAATAGTTGCCATGCCAGATGGCGCAATTTTTCTTGCCCTTATTGCTAAAATGATGCCAATAATAGCAACAACGATGAATGCGTAGCCAGTGTGAGGAACACACATTAACACGACGGATGCAATACCCAAAATCATTGATAATAGGCTTAATGCTCGATTGTTGCGAAACATTTGTGTTTATTCCCTCCTCATCCATTTTTTCGCAGAGTTGCCTACTCTGCGAAAAAATGGAAAGATAATTTATCCATATTTCTTTTTTTCATTTCCATGGAGGGATGAACATAGCGGTTCATTGTAATATTTACGTTAGCGTGACCGAGTATTTCGCTCAGACTTTTCACATCGAAGTTAAGCTCTATGCAACGGGTCGCGAAGGTGTGACGGAGTGTGTGGAAATTTGCATCTTCGATATTGCAGTTTTTCAGTAAAAGCTTAAAACGATTCTGCATAGTGCGAGGTTCCATGTACTGTGCCGTACCAGTAATAAGAAATGATTCCTTGGACCGTCTGTGCTTTTTTAATAGACAGGAAATGTCGCAGGGAAGCGGGATCCGTCGAATGGAGCAACTACTTTTGGGCGCGGAAAATACAATCTCGGTCTTTCTTTTGGAAGGATTATCTTTTACCTGAAGCCTCTGCATGGTTGCGTGAACATATATATATTGTTCTTCGAGGCAGATGTCCTGCCATTTCAAAGCGCAGATTTCGCCCAGACGGAGCCCTGTATAGAGGCTTAATAGAATACCCAGATGACAGGGCTCAGGGTTCCGCCATATATAAAAACTTATTCTCTGCTGTTCGGTAGGGCTAAAAGTTTTCAGAGGCTTATAGGGCTGTCGGATATAAATGCCGTTGAGATTAAAAGCAGTACAAGCTCCTGTCTGGAATGCGTATTCTAATATGCTTTTCAGCAGGGAGAGAATATCCGAGGCGGTTTTGGGTGATAACGCTTTTGGATGTGTTTCTCCATGAGCCAGCAATTGGTTGCTGAATGTGACGATATCATTTCGCGTTATTTCGTCAAATGTTTTTTCCGCAAAATAAGGGATCAGATGAATTTTCAGAATGTTCATGTACTTTGCGGCAGTGGATGGCTTCCACTGGCTCTCTTTGATGAGGAACCATTCTTTGGCAAGGGTTGAAAAGGTATTTTTTTGTTGGACTGTCATAGTAGCGCCTCCTTGTTCATATTATTATTAAAAAAAAATAAAATAAATTTTATAATATATTGACAAATTATAATATACCATGTATAATTTTAATGGTTATTGACATAACTTGTCACAATAATTTCGCAGAGTAGGCAACTCTGCGAAGATGAAAAATTGAAGGAGGAGAAAAATGGAAGAGAATAACAATCAGTCAAATTTAGGCCTGATATCAATGATTCTGGGTATTGCGTCCATCGTGTTGATGTGTATTCCGTACATCAGCTACGCATCGATTGTCGTTGCTATTATTGGCATTGTTTTGGCATCAAAGGCAAAGAAGGAAGCTCCATCCGGTATGGCGACAGCTGGTCTGGTATGTTCGATCGTTGCGCTGGTACTCTGGGTAGTTATGATTATTGCTATCATTGCATGCGGAGCCGCTCTTGGTCTTGGCGCACTGGGCGCTGCCGCTGCGTAATGACATGCGGCGCAATGTATATTGCATGAGCAGAATGAAATGAAATTGTGGATGGGCTGCCGGATGACGACATTTGGCAGCTCATTTGTTGTGTGGGTGTTCCGGCCATGCTGCAAGGTCTGGGAGCCCGGACAGAAATGAGGCTTATATGTACCCGGTGATTGAGATTTTCGGGAGAGCGCTTCCGATGTATGGAATCTGTATTATGACGGGAGCCGTTCTGGCGGGAGTTCTGGCGGTCTGCCGGTTGCAGCCGGTATATGCCGCGAGCCACGACCGGTTCGAGCTGACGGCGGCTATGGGTTTTTGCCTGGCGGGAGTTGTCCTCGGCGGAAAGCTGCTTTACCTGATACTGAATTTTCCGTCGATTTTGGCCAACTGGGAGCAGATCCGGGCAGGGGGAGACGGCATCCGGCGTCTGATTTCCTACGGATTTGTATTCTATGGGGGACTGGCGGGAGCGGTGCTGATGCTGTGGCTTTACGCGCGGTTTCTGGGAGGATATTTTCCGGCGCTGGCGCTCAATCTGATACCGGTCGTTCCCGTGGTTCACGCCTTTGGGCGGATCGGCTGCTTTATGGCGGGCTGCTGCTATGGGATTCCCTATGAGGGGCCGGGGTATGTGGTGTTCAGGCAGGCATTGGGAGGCGCGCCGAACGGCGTCCCGCTGTTTCCGGTGCAGCTTTTGGAGTGCGTGCTGAACCTGCTGTTGGCGACGTTTCTGTTTGCGTATCAAAAGAAAAAGCCCTATTCCACGGGCATGATCGGCTGGTACGGGATTTTTTACGGAACGGCGAGATTCGGTCTGGAGTTTCTGCGCGGCGACGCGGAGAGAGGGGCGCTTTTTGGCATTTCCACGTCCCAGTGGATCAGCTTGGTGTTGATTGTTGTTGGAATTTTTATTATAATAAAACGGCGGGATATTGCTATAAAAATAGCAATCGCAAATAAGCGACTGCAATAAAATATCAATTGCAATAAAAAGAAATCGCAATAAAATAAGCAACGGCAATAAATAAGTAATTGTAATAAATAAGCAGGCGATGTCGTCTGCGTTTTGAAAGGAAGGATATAAAATATGATCTGTAAAAATTGCGGAGCAGAGAATCTGGACGAGGCAAAATACTGCAAGTCCTGTGGACAGGAGCTGCAGCCGGCACAGCCGGAGGATGTGAATGAAGCTCCGGCTGCCGGAGAGCCGGAGAGCGCGGAGACTTCCGGCGATTACAGCGGTCCAGTGGATTACAGCAGCACGGGAGACAGCGCTGCGGGAAGTGAGAATACATACAGCGGTCCGGTGGATTACAACAGTATGGAACATTCTGTGACGCAGGTGGAGGAGGTGGGTTCCACCACGGCGTCCATTGTCAGCCTGATTTTGGGTATTGCGTCTATTGTATGCTGCTGTACTTCGATTATACCAATCGGATGTGGTATTGCGGCGATTATCCTGGCTGTTCGTGAGAGAAACCAGGGAAGGGGAAACAACATGACGACAGCCGGTCTGGTCTGCGGTATCATTGGTCTTGTGCTCGGCGGGCTGGCGCTGTGCTATTGGGTGATTGCAGGTGCGCTTGGAATGAGGACCTACGGCGTTTTCTGATTTCATCCAGGCAGGCGTCCGGGACAGCGCCGCAGGCGCGGAAGGAGGTGGCCGCTTCGCTCATCATGCGGAAATTGAGCTCCGTGCCTTCGCTGTCCGGTATATAATTCGCGGCCCGATTTTCATCGATGCCAAATTGTTCTGCCGTTTCCACCGCGTCGATATTGGCGCCGAGGAAAATAAATTCCCAACCGTATTTTTTCTTCTCGTGCTGAATTATAGATTTTATCTTTTTTGCGGAATATTCTCTGCTGGAATTTTCCGCGCCGTCCGTGATGATGACAAACATCACCTTTTTTGCCCGATAATCCTTGGCAGTATTTTTTTGGACAGCTGCTATTTTGTGAATGGTCTTTCCGATTGCGTCCAACAAGGCCGTGGAACCGCCCACAAAATATTCATTTCGGGTGATGGGCTGAATTGCCCGCAGATCGATGCGGTCGTGGAGCAGCTCATAGCGATTATCAAAAAGCACGGTGGTAATTCTGCACTCACCGGGCGTCTGCCGCTGCTTTTCCAGCATGGAATTGTACCCTCCGATGGTGTCGTCCTCCAACCCGCTCATCGAGCCGCTTTTGTCCAAGATAAATACTAACTCTGTTAAATTTTTGTTCATATCCGAATACCTCCTGTTGTATTTTTTTATAGAATACAGCAGAAGGATATTCAGTTGGTCGCTTTAAAAGCGACAAGTATTTTCACGCCCTGTTTCATGGGCGTTTTCTGATTTCGCACATCACGAGCCGAGCAGCGGCTGGTCATATTTAAACAGAATTTCATTGATTTCATAAATGTCATATTTGCCATTGACAATGAAAAATTCTATAATGACGTCAAATTTCTGGCTGTGTGACAAGGCATACCCGGCCCGTTCCAATAAATCGTCCGTTTCGTCCAGGGACAGTTCCAGCGCGATCGCCAATGCCAGTATCGTCCGCTTTCCCGGCATATAGCCATTGCCTGTCCGGATTTTGGAAAATAATTTTCTGTCGATATTGGCGCGCTTATATACTTCCACATCTGTTTTTCCTTTTGAATCAATCAGGCGGAGCAGCGCGGTATTGAACGGCTCGTCCAGTTCCTTTATAAGATTGTCTAATGCAGGAGAAGACATCGTCGGCGCCGACGCAAGCATTTCTGCCTTGGGCTCCTCAAGCATCTCATATTCCACGTCCGTAAAGGTCCGGCGGGAAATATAGTGAGAGTCGGCATAATGATTGTCAATATAGCTTTCTACCGATTCGAGCAGTTCCTCGCTGACGGCAAATGTCTTTCGGTCAAAAATCACCAGGTACACATCCATGTCATTATGAGTGAGAAAATCTTTGATGGCGACGGTGGCGATCTGAAGCGCGTCATCTGCCGGATAGCCGTAGATGCCGCTGGAAATAAGCGGAAAGGCGATGCTTTCGCACTTGTTTTTCAGCGCCAGATTGAGCGATTCCGTGTAGGAGGACCGGAGCAGTTTGGCGCATTGCTCGGATTCTTTAAGCCGGTACATGGGGCCCGCGGTGTGGATGACGAACTTGGCAGGGAGATTAAATCCGGGCGTGATAACGGCCTCGCCTGTCCGGATCGGGGAGAGGGCGTTGCAGGCTGCCTGCATTTTTTCGGGACCGGCAGCGTTAAAAATTGCCCCGCAGACGCCGCCTCCCATAAACAGCCCCGTGTTGGCGGCATTGACAATGGCGTCTACTTTCATTTGCGTTATATCCTGTCGGATAATGGTAAAAGACATGGTGGTCACCTCATTTCTACATTTTTTGTTTAATATTTTCTACTTTTCTGTCAATATGCTCTTATCTGGATTAGTGCCTGCATTTTCTATATTTCTGATTCTTGCTGTTAGGCTTGTCCGGAATGGTGCGTTTAAATGGTTATATCTTTTAGACTATCCCTAATTATTTCAAGCATCAGTTCCACGAACTTGGCGCTGTCCGCCTGCTTGTTAGCGGCGCTGAGGGCATCATAATATTCTTTTTGACGAGATTGAATCAGTTCCTCAATCGGAAGCCAGAAGAACAGTTCTTTCCATTTGCCAAGCAAAAGACTATGCCACATCCGTCCCATACGGCCATTTCCATCCGCGAAAGGGTGGATAAATTCAAATTCATAATGGAAAATAGCGCTTTTAATCAGTGGGTGGAGCTCGGACTTTTGATACCAGGCAAAAAGGTTGTGGATATGCTCTGGAACAAAGGTAGCCGGAGGCGCCATGTGAATCAAAACTTCTCCATCAAATACGCCAACACCGCCGGAGCGAAAGCGCCCATTTTCCGGCACAAGACCGCTCATCATGAGCTTGTGGGCCTTCAAAAGATCATCCACAGACGAGGGATCTAATTGCAGCATCAATTCATATGCTTCATAGGCATTCCGCACTTCTCTGATTTCATTTGGATTGCCGAGAACGCGCTTGCCATCTAAAATTGCCGTTACCTGCTCCAGCGTCAGGGTGTTATGCTCAATCGCAAGAGAGGAGTGAATGGTGCGGATGCGGTTTTCGCGTCGCAGATGCGGACTGATTGTCCCCTCGCGCAAAACCGTAATTCGACCGACCTGTTCACCGATCTCTGTGATTAAGGACGTCATTTTATCTGTCATATGGAAAGGCGGTCTGTATTCACTCATCAGCGGTCACCTCCACTAGAAGAATAATTGCGAGCATGATTTTTATGGAAATATTATATATAATTTGGTTTGCGTTATCAAGTAGTTTGCGGAGTATTCTCGGAATTTGAACAGAAAAATATATGTGGCATATATTTTTGTTGACAATACGCATAATACGCATTAAAGTAAAATTAAGCAGGTTTTTAAAGCCTATTTGATGGAGGTGAAAAATAATGAAACTGATTTATCCTGCTATATTTAAGCCTTTTACAGACAAGAGCGGCGGCTATGTGGTAGAGTTTCCAGATCTTCCGGGGTGTGTAACGGAGGGCAAGGACTTGGAACAGGCCATTGAAATGGGCATGGACGCGGCGTGCGGTTGGATTTTGGGAGAACTTGAAGATGGGGAGCAAATACCGAGTGCATCAGAATATTCTGAAATAATGGCAGAGGACGGCTGTATTGTCAATATGCTATTACTGGATATTGATTCTTATGAGGAAAAGTATGGTGAAAGAGCTGTGAGAAAAAATCTCACTATCCCTGCATGGTTAAATGCCTTTGCCGAAAAGAACAACATTAACTTTTCTAAACTTTTGCAAGATGCGCTGTTTTCAATGGCACGAGGAAAATAAAAGAAGGGCTCATGGCCGTTATCGGGAAACAGTGCGGAACGCGGATTATTTGTCTAGCTAAAAACAAATGCCAGGAGGGAAAACGGGAGTGAAAAAATATCCCAACATCAATAAATATTTCAACCGGACGCCCAAGGGGTATCTGATATTTTTAATGGTACTGCATATTTTATGCGGCGGAGCGATTTTTGTATGGATTCTTCCGGTGCCGGAGCTTGGATGGGGAGTGAAGGCCGGATATCTGGCATATGTGATTCTCGTTGCGCTTATTATTTATCATTTTTACAGGAATGTGGTCGGTCTGGCGAACGCCAAACTGGGAAAGCATTTGAAAAAATATTACGGGCTGGGGAAGGAGGCGCTTGCGGCGCAGCTTGACGAGATTGAAGCAGAGGTGGAAAATCCGGTGTATGCAGATGTGTCAAACAAGCGGAAATACAACGCCTTTTTTGTCACAGAGCACTGGCTTGTGGGGACAGACGGCGTGAATCTCTTGCGGGCCAATGCCTGTAAAAGAGAGGATATCGTGAAGGTCGATATGGGCGTTATGGTTAAAATCCGAAAGGGAACTTCCTATTCATATCACATTTTGATGGTAACGGACCGGAACAATTATACCTATAAATTCTGGCTACGCAGCCCGGAATATACGGAGATGGCATATAACAGAGTTTGCGGAGCTTGATAATGGCGGCGGAATTGAATTCACGGAATCTACAGAAGATTTGTTTGCAGAATTGCTGGAGGATGACAAATGAATATAAAAAATTTGAATCTCATTTTTGAAAATTATATATCCCGATTTGAGAAAATCAACGAGCCAGATGGAGCAGATGAAAACTACAAGTGGTTCGCTGTTCATGACTTTCAGAACGTGTTTGATATAAACGCACCTGATTTTTCATCCATGCTGAAGAAGGCTTGTAAGGCGACGAGTATTGCGATAGACAATTATATGCAGCCGTTTAGCGGCCTTGTTGTTATGGCCGAGAAAGATGGTGAAGCTGAAACCATTCGAGAGATGTTTCGTCAGCTTTATGCGGATGACGGAGGAGATTTGGTTGTCAGACAGCAGAAAATCACAGCATTTCTTTCGTCCTGTGATAAGCTGCTTGAAAAACACTATCCATCCAGTCATTTGTATAAGAACGATCAGCGTTCCGCAATGGCTTATCTTTGGTTTTATGATCCGGATAATAACTATATGTGCAAAACCACAGAGGCACGGTATTTAGCGAACGCTGTTGAGTTTTACGAAGAATGGGGAACCTATGCGAATTTCCGGTTGGATGTTTATTATCGCTTTTGTGATGCCCTTATTGATGAAATTCGAAAAAATTCGGCCTTGCTTGCAATTCATCAGAGCCGGTTTGAAGATCATGAAACGGAAATGAATCCAGATAAACAGTTGCATATTCTGGTGTTTGACATTATTTATTGTGCTCGGACCTATGGTCTGTATACCGGCGTTGAGATTAAAAATATTTCCTCAGAAGATCGGCGGCTGTATCAGCAACGAAGAAATAAAGCGGTTGAACTGGCCGGTCAGCTTGCTGTTGCGGAGGAAAATATGATGCTGTTACAGGAGGGTATTATTGAAGCTGAATCTTTGGTTCGGAGTGGTGCGACAGTTACGCACAATTCGTTTGGGGCTGGTACTCTGGAAAAATTGGACGGCCACTACCTTGTCTTGCGCTTTCCGGGAGTGGATGCTCCTAAAAAATTTGAATTGACGTCCGCATTTGGGAATGGTTTTCTCTCTTTGAATGCACCCAATTTTTCTGCTTTTATTGACAAATATGGTACGATACTAAAACAAGCTGTGCAAATACCCAAACAGTTAAAGAGAGCAGAGGCAGCGTTGAAACCGTATATTGATTATTTAGATTAAATAATTGAAATATGACGGAGGGCGGGGCACGAGTGCAAAATCGCGAAATGAAAAAAGAAAAAAAGGTTTTGAAAGTAACCATAATGGTTACTTGACGAGCACAAAATCGAAAAATAGTAAAGAATATGTTGACTGCGGTAATCTCATGATGTATACTACAAGTGAGAAAGAGGGATCCTTATCAAAGAAGGAGGCAAGAGCAATGGTTGACATGAATACAATGATTGCAAGTAATATACTTGCGCTGCTAAAAAAACAGAATAAAAAACAGACCGATCTTGCGGAGGCGCTTGGGACAAACAAGCAGACTGTAAACAAGATGCTTAATGGCACACGTATGATTAACGCTGTTGAACTCAAAGCCATTGCAGATTACCTTGGCGTTAAGATGGAAGAACTGACCAGAATAACTGCAGTGAACGCTGATACTAATATTGTTCATGCTTTTATGGGAAAAG
>CANRJU010000004.1 GCA_947631075.1 uncultured Lachnospiraceae bacterium | reverse complement strand
GCTTCATCGTATCTCGCGCTGTCATCCTCCTCGGCCACCTTTAAATTCTGCGCAATCTCGCTCGGCACAGATACCGTTTTCTTAACTTCGATTCCCATTCACTCTCTCCCTTCTTCGATTATAATGCACATCTGGTAAATTCGCAAGCATGAAATTTCCGCCTGCAAAAGTACCCGCAAAAGTAGCAATTCCGCATATGTCCCTGCTTTATGTACATTTCAATTATACGCTCTCTCCCATCCAGATGTCAATTGTTGTCTAGCACAAGTTTGTGGCGCTTTACGCCACAAAATCCGGGCGTTTTACGCCATTAGGAATGTTCATTGCCCTCTAAAACATCTATGAAGGAAGCTTTTCATATAAAAAGCAATCCAACGCCTCATCCTCTTTCTTATTGTCCAATGGGTATCTGCTTTCTCATTATAATCACAATACTTTACTACCGTATCTTTAAATCCATGTTGCATATAATTTTTCCAAAACTCATCGTATGCTTCCGGCCTGTTTGTTGGGGCATAGAGATTTGGTTGTTTACATTGTTCTGGTGAAAATTCTTTCCATACAACCCCACTTTCAATACTTTCAAACAATCTCTGTCCTTTTTCTGAATTTACAATTACAAGAGACACCCCATCACTGCTATGAAACACAGCATCTACTTTTTCAATTCCCCAGAAATCACCTATCGTAATGTCAGATATACGGTTCATGGAAGCATACGGACATTGATAACAGCTTTCTCTTAGTTCTAAATGGCTGTAAAAAATCTTTGTATAATTATCTGTTATCCATAAATGCTTCTTCTTATCCACAAAACTTTCTATATGCCCATGCCAGCCTCCTTTCAGCTTCTTGCGAAAATCAAAATTCCTGATGCCGCCAAATTTATTTTCCAGATATTCATAGTAATCTTCATATACTAAAGGCGACGGAACTCCGTGGCAGACCAGATCACATAGAAACAATTTCTGAGCATTAATCCGTCGCTTTTTCAAATAACTTTTTAATCCATCCAAATGGCACGCCGTTCCGCTGAACAATACCCACTTATCCTCCAAAAGATCCTTTTCTGTCTCTTCAAAAACATTGCCTGCTTTTGCCTGAACATATTTGGAACCTTTTAATCCATCCAGATGTCTGATTTTATCTATGCGTTTATAGAACACCCGTTTGCCGTTACAGGCAACTCCGTAAACAACACCATTCCTGCTTAAAATAAACTCCGCAAATGCCGCAAACGCCCCGCCCGACTGGCTTTTTTCGCGCCCTTTTTTCTTTTTCAATCCATACACCTTTACTGTATTAGGGGCAACCGGTTCCTCTAATCGCTTCGAGAATGCGCAAACTTTCTCACAAAGTCCGCATCTGATACATTTTCCCGAATCAATCACCGGCAGTTCAAAACCTTTTTCATTTCTTTTCATGGCAATCGCCTGTTTCGGACAGACTTTTTCACAGGCACTGCATCCGCAGCAGATATCTTCTGTTTTAAACCAATCCATTTACATCTACCTGCCTTCTGCCTTATTGAGCCATTGATCATTTTTCGCTCTGTTCTTGAAACATGTTCCAGGTTCGTTTGAAAAATTCCCTCATCTGTTTTTTCTTCCTGTATTTTTCTATCAGTTCACCCTTCATTGTTTTTTTCTGTTCCTTTTTTTCTTTCACTGTCAAATGGCTTGCGCCAAATTCTTTTAATGGCAAAAACCAGTCACTGATATGCACTTCAAACAATTCCGGCTCCTGCCGGCAGGCCATCAAAAGCAACTGCTGGTCATCGTCAATGCAATCAAGCATCAGCAGCGCTTCCATCGCTTTTCTTATTAATTTCCAAAACTGGTTAGCCAGATGCGCCGGAACCAAATGGAACACCCCCAGCATCGTATCAAATAAAAACTGCAGGGAATAAATCGATGAAACATCTTCTATTGGTCTCAATGAAAACAGATGGATTTTATCCATTGACACATCGCACTTCCACAAAAAATTAAATTCTTCCATCTTGGGATAACAACTATCCAAGTGGTTAAATCCAAAATCCATCCATGCAAGGAGCATATTTTCCGCAACCAATTTACGATTTACCGTTTCCGCCAAACACCAGTATTTCATCATCCACGCATAATCAAACCGCGCATTATTTGACATTGCATTAGGGAAATAACGAAATTCCTTAAAACTATCCTTTTGTTCTACTTGGGACATCTTATCAAAAAGCTGGTGTTCTACTGCAAAAATATCTTCTATTTCTATTACGATCGTCTTTTCCAGCAGCCCATAACTTTTTCGTATATCAATAATCCGATCCTTTGAAATACTGTCCGTATATACGATTAATTGATTTTGGATTCTGCACCACGAAGCAAATTCTTTATAATATCTCTCGTTACTCCTCGGTATTGCACAGGATCTATCCCTGCCGACATACCAAAAAGCCGTTACGATCACCGGTTCCATATTACTGTTCCCCTATCCATTTGCTAAATTTTCCATCAAATATCCGCGCCTGATCGCCCATTATATCGTCCAATTTGGATGAATCAAACACCGTGCTTCCGGACTCAATAATCTTTGCCTCCTTTGGCCATTCCTGAAATTTTACACGTACCCCATAAGCTGTGGCAATCTTCTCGGCCATCTCATACAGACTATAATCCTCTCCCCCAATATTGTAGATATCATTCATACACTGTTCAGAGCCAGCCGCCCAATATAAAATCCTGATCAAATCCCCTATAAACGTAATGGTACGCCTCTGACTCCCATTTCCATATAAAACAATATCCTGTCCATTCTTCGCTTTTGACAGCATAAATTCCGCCGTTCCATAAGAAACCGCCTCCTGAATCATTGTTCCATAGGGAACACAGATTCTCAAAATACAATAATCTATGTTATAAAGGCTATGATACATTTTCAGATACTGCTCACATGCATACTTATTAATTGCATAGACTGTAAGAAACTCTTTTTCTTCATTTTCCTTTAAAGCCATTTCCTTTCCACGATACACAAGGCGCGTAGAAGGAAAAATAATTTTTGCCTTTGATTCCTGTTTTCTATACTCCTGAATGATATTTAAAAGACTGATCTCATTAATATGAATAAAATCATCATAATGTTCAAAACTATCCAGACTTCCCGTTTTCCCCGTAAACACAAATACTGCATCACATGAAAAATCAATTTTTTTCATTTCATTTCCGTCTAATACATTGATCTGCTGATAAGGTTTTTGACCATCGATATGCTGTTCTGCTATGTCATATAAAGCAAGTTCTGTGTTTCGAATATTTGTTCTTATATAATGTATCAGATTTCTTGCAATATAACTGTTGGCCCCAACAATTGTGATTTTATTCATTTTGAATTTCTCCTTCTGCCAATTTTTGAAATTCACTCACCAATTCTGCCTGTTTTAGAATCAATGCATAACTTTCTTTTCGCATATCCTCATATTTTATACACTGTTCAAAATAAAAAATGGATTTCAAAAAAGCATCGTCTTCCTGAAATGTTTGTATATACTCTGTATTTCCTTTTTTTATCACTGCTGTCGGCGTGAACCCAGCTGGTGCAGTCAACACCCTGGTTGCTGTCAGAGTCCCTTCGCTGCCCCATATCTCTAATTCACATTTATAGTTATTATCCATACCATACGCCACACAAACCGCATGATTCTTATCATCTATTAACATTCCTGAGCCATACATGTCAACTTCACAATCTTTTGTATATCCGTTTTGAGCGGCTGCAACATGGACATTCGGGCTTAACAGCATAGAAGCATATTTAATGGTATATCCCCCTGCATCCATCAATGCCCCGCCGCCCATTTTTTTATCATAACGGAAATCTTCTTTTGCCCGTTTTGGAAATCCGAATTTTACAGACTGCAGCCGGACTTCCCCGATCGTTCCGCTTTTGACCAGTTCGCTTATTTCCTTAATCTGATGATGAAAAACAAACATATAATTTTCGTGAAACGCAAGTTCCTTTTCTTCTGCCAGATCAATTAATTCTTTTGTTTCAAGACAACATGTTGTCGCTGGTTTTTCTACCATCACATGTTTACCAGCCTCTAACGCCGCTTTTGCCCACTTGTAATGAAGGGCAGGCGGCAATGGAATATAAACCGCATCTATCTCTGATGATGTCACAAGTTCCTCATAGCTTCCATACAGTTTTCCACCATACATCTCTGTAAATTTCTGTGCTTTTTCTTTTCCTTTTTGTATGATTTTCATAGAATCTGCATCTTCCGTAAAATCTTCTCCAAATCTTTCCCTAATACTATTTACCGCAACTCCTGCAAAAAAAAACCCTTCTTTTTTTTCCAACGCTGGCATGAATCTTCTAAAAGCGATCTCCGATGGACATATAACACCTATTCTTATCATAATGATTCTCCTAGCATGACAATGGTAATAATGACAACAAATTTCTAAGCTGTATATTCAGACAATTATTCGTCTGAACAAGAAAATTAAGCGTTCCAAAATCGACCCAGAAATATCCTTCCGGCAGATCATTTATCTCTTCTTTATCTATCCTTAAAATAACATTCCGATTTTGTTCATGATAAAACCGGCCTCCCTCTTCAGACAGCACTACATCCAAAACAATTCCTTTATGATTATTCATACGCTGCCTGAAGATCCGCTCCACTTCATCGTCGTAATATTCATTATGCGAAGTTTCCAGTTGTACCGCAGGTGCCAGTTCTATCTTATCAAAACATCCTATTTCCGGCTTTGCCTTTACCAAATATTTCATAACCCCATTATCTATCGTCACAACCAAACCAAATACAGCGCTTCCTATCGCCTTAAATAACGGCTGCGACCAGTTTTTGACTTCCCGCCCTTCAATGGATATGTCATAATACCGCACGAGAAAATCCGCATTCTTCTTACATACAACTCCATAATCATCTATCTTCCAGTCCACAAGCTGGTTCAGCGGGATTTCCACTGTCGTAATATCCTGGAACATTTTATAATTATTAATAAACTGATAAATCTCAGGCAAGTTTACTGTAGGTTCGGCATGAAATACAGACCGAAAAAATTCTTGCTGCGGAAACAATGCCCTAATATGTTCTAACTCCGTATCGGTATAGGGATATATAGAAAGCGGAATTCCTGATAACACCGTCCTCGTATCCATATTTACAAGATTGTCTATTTTCATTAATTCTTTTATCTGCCCTAAAGTCATCCATTTGAAATTAGGATATACCGGAATCTCCTCATTTACGCACATCATCATATTCCGGTTTCTCTTTTTCAAAAAACGAGAAGACTGTTCGGACTGTATCTGATCATAAAACACATCATACCGATTAGAATTTTCAAAATATTCAAAATACAAGGGAAGTTTTCCGCCATGCGCCCTCATAAAATTACTTTTCGTCGCCTGAATTGTTGGAGAAATCTGCACACAATTCACATTTCCAGGCTCAATCTTTGCCTGCATCAAAAAATTTAATACACCGTCTATCTCTTTGCATATAATCCCAAGATAACCGATTTCCGGCTGTACAATAATAGGCTGTTCTTTCAAAAATTCTTTATTTTTAAACATCCGTATTCCCTTAACAGAAAAAAAACTTCTCTTTCTGTTTAAAATCTCTCCATTATAATCATCATAAAACCAGAAAGTACTCTCATTAATCGAACATTCATGAATGTCAACATTCGTTGTCTGATTCAATTTTTCTATCCACGCCAACAATTCTTCTGTTGTATTGACATTTCCTTCTTTCGCTGCCCATGACTGCATGATCTGTAATGCTGTATTCTTCATAAAAAATCTCCTCGTTCTTTATAATTAATGATTAATTTTCTTCTTTACCAGCAATACCAAAAACTTTCTTTCTCTGTGATTCAAAAAAACAAAAAAATTGATAATACCTCCTGCCGCTCCCATAAGCAAACCATTGATTATCAGTCCAGTCCACCCTGAAATCGCAGGCAGAATCTGTTTCATTCCCATAAAAACAGCCATAATCAACACAGTATTACACATATACCGTATTATAATCGGGTAAAATGTCTTTCCTGAAACCTGCAGGCATCTTGACGCATATAAAGGCAGATACGTCACATTTACAATCAATCCTACTATCTTGCTGACTCCTGCTACGGCATAAATACCCAGACGTGTACTGTTGACCAATACAAGTACCAATACCGCATCTATCATACTGACCATCAGCCAGACTATGGAATTAACTTTCAAATGATTTGTCAAAAGAAACACATTGCTTAATGAAGATGTCACTCCTGACACAAACACTGATAAAATAGATACCAACGCTAACTGATAAATTAATTTTATGTTCTCCTGCGGAACCCACAAACTAAAAAACTCATATCCATAAACAACAATTCCACAGAAAATAATACTTATAAAAAAACCTGTTAATTTCATATTCTGCTTGATTTCTTCTACTACATGGACAATTTCACCCTTTGCATAATAAAATGTCTGCTGGGGACTAAACAACGAAACAATTGTGGAAACGACTATGCCAAGCATCGTGGGAATCGTATAGGAAATAGATAACTGTCCCATCTCATAAGATCCGATCCATATATTGCTGATCAACAGATCCAGTCCGTCCGACAGAATCTGCGACAGCTTTGTCACAGAACTCCATATTCCTGCCGACAGTAATTCCTTCACATAACTGAAGGAAAATTTCTGTATATCAATAAAAAGTCCCTCGGTCAATTTTGATGTCAATATCCTATTATATACTGCCAAAAATATCGTACATGCACACGCCGCCACTCCAATATACATAACACGTGCCGGAAACACCCCATAGAAAAGAAATAAAAGCCCCACCCTGATTAAGCTGCTGATACAATTTCCAAGACTTGTCAAATATAGCTTATTAGTAATAAACGTGGCCACATTAAAAACATTGGACACGACTGTTATTATAAAATTGATAAATATAAATAAAAACAGCAGTTTTACATCATTCACAAGCGCTTTTGGAATCTCGATGATTTTATGCAAGTTGGGCACAACTAACAACGAGGCTCCCAAAAACACCGCAGCCAGAACCGTATTCGCCCAGAATACCGAATTAAAATAAGTATTTGCTTTTTCCTGATTTCCTTTGTGTACTTCAATCGCAATAAACCTACCCGCCACAGAACTTAACGCAATCGTAACAATCGAAGCGTAATTAACCATATTATTTGCAAGACTCACAAAACCATATGCCTCGCCTCCCGCCGTTCGGACCAGATATGGAGTAAACAGCAGACTAATTCCATAATTAACGACTGTTGCAACTATACTTGCTACCAAATTAATAATCAACTGTTTACTTTCCGACATTCTTTTTATCTGAACTTGTCCCATTATGTCATTCTCCTAACGCCAAATTCAAAAAATCAATAGATGCTTTTCTATATATCTGTAACTCGTCCATTACTCTCTGGTAATCGATCTGTAGATTATCATCGAGTTCCTGTATGCTGTAAATATGGCAATTTGTAAGTTTCAGTCTGTTCAATAAATTTTCAATTCTCGCATTTTCCCGATAAACAGAATAAAATCTTCTTTTGAACAGTATGGAAAATACCGTCCCGTGAAAAGAATTCGTCAGAACAAATTCGGCTCCTGCCAGAAAAGATATAAATTCAGACGGGCCAAAATTCGCAAACTGACTGTGCTTATCATAATCTTTTTTCATATAATAGTGTAGTTCAAACAGCCGGATATGCAGTCTCTCTGCCATTTCCAGGGCACAGGCCCTCAAAACATCATCTTCTGACACATAATAGGCAAAAATATAGTTTTCTTCCGTTCTTGAATCTTTTTTCAGCAAGAACTGATAATCGCTGCTTTCCAAAAGCAAAGTCGGATCCAATGTAGTTACTACCTTTTTCCCACAGATCTGGCTGAGAGAATCTGCCAGCGTCTTTTCCCGCACAGAAATAAAGTCAAACTCTTTCAGACAGCGGCGCATAATATCCATGTCTTCCACCGGAACACTGCCGCCAAATATGCTTGCCGCATAAGATACTTTCCGTCCCTGAAAAGGGAAATCCAACAAATAAGCTTTATCCAGACCGCCAGTTATCGAACCTGTCCATATCTGATCGCTGCCGGCAATCAAAACATCATAATTCAAATGTTCCAGTTCCTCAAATTCAATCTGCGGCATATCCGTTAAATAAAGCCCGATAAATTCTTCAAATCTCTCATACTGCTGCTCCCACGCCTGCCGCATGGTTTTTTTGTTTATTATAAAGTTCATTTTCTGCAGCCATAATCTTGGATGCAGAAATGTTTTGAACTGTATTCCCGCATTTAACTGTTTCTGATATTTTTTTTTAATCACGGGATTTCTATAATTAATAATCTCAGCCGTATGCCCTAATCTGCTTAATATCTGCTTTAATGCATATGACTGCAAAGCCGCGCCATAGTTATGTGCATTGTGAAAAGTAAGAATTCCTACTTTCATCCCTGCATCTCCTTTTATATATCTTCGCTTATTTGTTTTTTCATAAACGCAGCAAAATTATGATAATAATTTTCCGCACTATATTTTTCTGCGTTCTGAAAAGCATGTTCTATTAACCGTTTCCTAAACTCCTCATCTTCCGCAAGCCGTACCATTGCCGTAGCCAGGTCTGAAGCAAAATCCTTTGACCAGTTCAATATCACTGCCGACTCTTCACTGACATATTCGGGGATTCCTCCCACATCCGTTGTAATAAGAGGAAGTCCCGCTGCCAGTGCTTCTATCATAGCCAGCCCTGCAGGCTCATTCCACACAGACGGCAGAATTGCTATATCCGATATTTTCAGTACTTTCCATAATTTTTCCCTCGGAACAAAACCTGTAAAAACCACTTTTCCCTTCATCTGCTCACAGCACTGTTCCAATTTCCTGTCATACTCTGTTTTGACCCCATAACCAAACTGTGCATTTCCCACAATCAATAGTTTTGCAGACAGCTTCTCTAATACGATCCGAAATGCTTCCAAAAGTTCTTTTACCCCTTTTTCCGGTATCAACCTCCCCCAATATACATAGACCGTTTCCTGTTCCTGAATGCCCCATTTCCTCTGCTCTGTTATCCGCTCCTCCTCCGTTAATTCTTGCTGAAATAATTCGAGCGGAATCCCGTTTTTTACAATATCCACTTTATCCGTATTGATATGTCCATTCATAACCAGATTCCGACCAACATAATCACTAATACAGATAAAATGCGAAAAACACCGATTGGTAAGCGCTGTTCCAATTGAAACACCGTGGACATGCAAACACAATTTTTCTTTATCCATTTTCCGGATTAGATAACCGTAACTTCCCCAGTCTCCTCCTTCTATAATGATCAGGTCATAATTCCAGTCTTTGATTTTTTTATAAATTTTCTTTACATAGCTGTCCGTCAATGCCTGTATTCCTATATGATTTAGGCAAAAACTGTTAATCTTTCTTAGCACCCTGTTTTCATAAAATCTGTCTGCCAGCGAGTTGTGCTTTATATAAATCATATGGGTTTTCTTATAATTTTCAGATTTTCGTTGCGCCGCCTCATTCCAACAGGATACCACTGTCAGATCCACTTCTCCATATTTTTCATTCATCTGCATAAACAATTCCACTAATCCTTCTACCGCACCGCCCATGACAGCCGGAACTGGGAATTGTTTCGGTGTGATCATACATACTTTCATATTCATTCTCTTCTTCCTATCATTTGACAATAATCCGACAATGCAAGATAGCATTTCGGCGAAATAATAAACACATCTGCTTTTATGACTGACAACAGCCTCTTTTCATTTTTTTCACATTTTTTAATATACTGCCGGTACAGTCTCTTTCCTTTTTGAAACGCTTGTTGATTCTCAACAACTGCCATATCCAGCTTTTTATATGCTTCAGCCAAACACCCTCGCATCATCTTTGTCGTCCGCCATGCCAAATCCGTTTCCCCATGTTTCAAAAAATAGTCCGTTCTTCCGGCAAATGCTTCCAATACCTGAAGACGTCTTCTGTTATACCCTTGTCCCATAATGCTGTCTCGTCGCTGCACATAATTATATAATTCCTTCTCTGTCACAGAAATCCTGCCGCACTGCGATACAATCTCATGAATCACAAACTCATCCTCATGAATTTTCCCTTTTGGGTACCTTACCTGTTCAAATAATTCTTTTTTATATAATTTGTTCCATGCGACCACATACGGCACGGCCTCAATATTGTACATCCGCTGCCAGTACTGGTCTGCAGAAAGGCGTTCTTCTTTTAACTTCCACGTCTCCTCTGGTATGCTTATGCCATCTTTATTTACCTTTCTAATCCCGCACATAGCCATATCTGCATTGTTTTTCTTCATACTTGTCAGCAGCATTTCTGCCATTCGACTGCTAATGAAATCATCCCCATCTACAAAAAGAATATAATCTCCTGCGGCAGCATCAATCCCCACATTTCTCGCATCAGACAGACCACCATTTTCTTTGTGCAGCACACGGATGCGCTTATCTTTTTTTGCGTACTGATCACAGATTGCTCCGCTTGTGTCGACAGAGCCGTCGTCAACCAGCAGGATTTCCAGATATGGATATGTCTGTGCGAGAATGCTTTGTATACATTTATGTAAGTAATTTTCAATATTATACACCGGAATAATTACACTAATTACTGCTTGTTTTTCCATCCTTTTATTTTCCACTTTCTTTATCTGCATACAATAGAATTTACCACAGTTCGTAAGTAACCCTCACACAAGAGAACACCGACAGGTTTTTTCCCTTTGCGATAGATGAATTGTATAGACGTCCACAAGGAATGTACAATACGCCCCCCTTGGGCTTTGTCCCCGTAAAACAGTCTGCTAACCAGCTCCTCATTTGCAGTGTTCGTTTTAATGCAAACTGGGCCACCCTTTCGGATGCGTTCGCGTCACATCACAGTAGATGGAATGGGCAATGAGTAAATCTGGCACTGACCAATTACAATTCATGAATAGGGAGTGACATTTTATGAACATGAACGCAGTAGGTATTGATGTTTCCAAGAAAAAGAACACCGTAACCACCCTCCGTCCCGATGGGTGAAATTCTGAAGCTTATTTCCAAAATTTGCATCATCATAAAGTTATAATGACAACCTTTTGCATTTCATGGCCTCCATTTTAAGGTAACAGTTATATATTTTATTTCACAATATCACTACCGACATTTCTTTTGGCTTTCAAAACCTTGTCAACAAAATTATACAAATTACCTTTATCACCGTCTAAGATGATAATAAGTCCTTTTAAAAAAATTTTAAAATTTTGAACGGGCTCAAATTTAAAAATCGAAATTACATATGCGAAGATGCACCTACGCACTTCAGCGCGGAGAATATCCTTTTGCTTATTCTCTAACGAAATATTATAATACGCTCCAACGGATAACCTAAATATAGTACAATCCACATATTTTTTCTGGGATCGATTTATAGTCATTTTGCGAATATAGTACATGCTATCATTATATTTCAAGACATTGGAATCATTAAACAAGAGAGCATAATCATTAGTAGCACTTGATGTATTGCCCACGTAATTATATATACACGTGTCTTTCACCAAACACTTTAATTTTCTATTCCTTATTAGCACTTCTGCATTAAAAGCTGTATCTTCAGAATATGATAATTTGCTGTTAAAAAGTATATTTGAGATAATATCGCGTTTGTAAAACTTATTCCACACACTTCCCATTATTCTTGAATCTGTTAAAACTCTTTCTAACATTTGCTCTGAAGACATACATCTTGTTTTTATCTTTTTTCGACACAGTAATATACCATCTTTATCTCTACAATTGTAACCATAGCATAACAAATCCAATTGAGGGTCTTTCCCAAATTCTACCATTACATTTTGAAGTGCACATTCTTCAAAATAGTCATCAGCATCACAGAAACCAATAACATTGCCACTCGCATATTTAATCCCGGTATTTCGAGCATCTGAAACACCTTTTCCAATTGTCTGATATACTTCGATAAATGGAAAATTGCTTTGAAGTTTCTTACTTACAGTGTACGTTTTGTCTTTTGAATAATCGTCAACTATAATTATTTGCAAATCATCAATGTCTTGATTAACAACCGACAGTACACTTTTCTCAATAGAATTTTCGGAATTATAAGCTGGAATTATGATACTTAGTTTCATTTTTTATACCATTACCTTCACGACTAAAATTATACTTACTTCTTTTTTAAATTATCTATTTTTGCTATCATTTCATAAGCATATCAGTTTTACTATTGATTGGTATTACGATATCACCACATCTCATTCATTTTAATTCATTACATATCTAAAAAAGTTTTCAACTCCTCCGGCGTTCCCAGCACATGAACCTTTTTGGGATCCACAATGCTGATCGTCACTTTCATGCCTTTTTCAATCATATAATTATACAGTGGCGCAATATATTTTTCGTTCTTTTCCATTTTACTTCCATCCGTATAATATTCCTCATACAGCTTTTTATACAACTTTGCTGATTTGAAGTAATACGCTCCAAGGGTACAATTATCGGAAATGCGCTGTTTTTCTCTAACTTCGATCACATTTCCATTCTCATCAATCTTTACAAAACTCCAGTGATCCCCCTCAGCGCAAAAGCATGGGATGTGACCGTCACCAGCGATGTCATCATACTTCATCTCATTCGGCTCAACATATGTATCTATGTTGTAAACCATGATTTCCTCATTGGGGTCACAGTGCGAGATTGCGAGCATGCAAGTGGTTGCCTGTCCGTCGGTCAGATAGTCTATGCCTACTATTTCAATATTTGAAATACCGTAATTTGCCATATGCTCGCCAATAAAACTCTCACTGTCATCTTCCTTACGAACTACAAAAATATATTTTGAAACATTTCTGTTATACCCAACAAGGCTGTCCATCGACCAGTCAAAAAGTGTTTTGCCTTTTGCCTCGATCATATATTTCGGACAGTTATACCCGGCTTTTCTAAATCGCGAGCCAAGTCCTGCCATTGTGATAATGAACGTCATTTTTGTTTCCCTCCCTATTCCGATTTTTCTTTTGACCGATCGCAAATCTCTTCAAGCTCGTCCACAGAGCAATTCAAAAATTCATCTGGTCTAACCGTTCTGTCGTCTACATAAAATCCCTTATGCCCTGGCCAAGGTTTGCCATAAATGATTTCATCATGGGGGATATCCCACTTGTCGAGCCATTCCAAAAGTATTTTTGCGGTTTTTTTATTAATCACACCTATATTTCCGTTATAAGAATTCATATTTCTTGAGGTAAACA
The DNA here is from genome assembly GCA_947631075.1 of uncultured Lachnospiraceae bacterium. Lineage (GTDB taxonomy): Bacteria > Bacillota > Clostridia > Lachnospirales > Lachnospiraceae > Eubacterium_F. The sequence continues at coordinate 14,943 of CANRJU010000004.1, read as the reverse complement.
ATACTATTTTCGCACCGTTTGCTTCATAATACCTGAGTTTTTCAACCATGTTCTTATACGGGACAATATCCTCATATCTTTCTTCTTTTTTCTTGATTGGACATAATGTCCCATCAATATCAAAGACAAAAGTATATTCCTCAAACATTCTTCTCCCCCCCGTTTGTCGTAATATCCGCGACTCTGTTCAATATATCGAGCCCCCTGCAAAGCATGACCAACTGCTGCTTAAAGCTTTCGTTGTGCAACGGGATCATGCTCAGAAACAGAAGCGATTCGATCAACTCTATCTTTCTGACATCATCACCAATTTCTTCACGGAACGTTTCCACAAAAACTTTGTACAAATTGATACTGTTCTCTCTCTCGTGGATTCGATAAGTAAGCGAAACACTGCATGCGTCAAATGCCACGTCAAACAATTCTTTGATGATGTAGTCGTACTTTCCGTCAACACTGTGGAACAACTTAGCCATTTCATATCGTTGGTCGCCATACAGATCATACGCACCGAATTTTCCGCGTGGATCGATTACCTTAATGAAAGAAAGATTGCCGTCAACCATGATATTGGAAAAACATAGGTCGCCGTGGATTATGGTAAAGTTCTCGACGTTATACAGTTCTGCGGGGATGAGCTTTTTCAGCAACTGAATCACCTGATCAAGGCAGAGATATTCATTCTCGTTAATCGTAATGTTGTTTTCAAAGAAGCAGCGGAACCTCTCGTCCTTTTTCAGCTTATCTAACCGTTGAATCGTCTTTGTCAGATACATTTCTTCCAAAGACGGCAGTATTTTATCGTCCTTTACCGTGTACCGTTTGAAATCATCGCAGACAAATCGGATACGGTTAAAGATGTCGATCCACTGCTGTAGTTCCAAATCCCCATATAAAAACAGTTCGTGCAAGGTATGATAAGAATAATATTCCATCGACACATATGGATCATCATAGGACGTGGAATAGTCGAAAATCCTCGGACTGACGTATTCGATATCTCCCGGTAATTTCAAATACCACTTGATCTCGCCAATAAACTTGTCTTTATCATCACTGGATTTTCGCAGTATGCCCCTGTTTTTATCAACGCTGATGTGATTGAATTCCCTTGCCCGCACTTCCAGCTTGGAGTTATAATATTTATCCTGGTGTCCAATGTCAAACCAATTTTCCGTTGTGACCACTCTCATCGGGTATTTCTCACTGTACAGCTGCAACGCGAAATAGAAGGTACTCATCGAAAGTTCTTTTTGTGCAAAGGCTACTTCGAGACACTTGCGGAAATATTCGCTGTCCACGATGCTGAATACACCGACAAAAAGCTTTTTCTTTTTATCCGAATCAAAGGTTTTCTTATCGTAAATATTTTTTATTCTGCCTCTTTCTTCATCAAAATAAGTCCATGTTTCCGACATATAGTCCTCATGGCAATAAAACGCATCTGTTCCAGCGATCTTAGATATATCGTCCATCACGATCGTGTCAGCGAAATTGATGATTATAGGTTCGGCAATATTGTCCATCGCAAAATACACAGTATGACCAAGGTCACTTAACGAGTCGAGAACTCGAATTCTTACACCGTTATTTATATACTTCTCAAGCCGCCGCTGTACTTTTTCCGCTTGTTCATAGCATATAACGTCAATGTCGAAATCCTTATACTGCTCATATAAATAATCAAAAACTATTCTTTGATTTATAGGGTATACGATTCCCGGAAGTTTACCAAGAGTCCATAATCCTTCCGGGACAAGCGACGCGCCGGGAATAATAATACGCAGTATATTATGGCTTTTCATCATTATCTGCATTAACCCTTCCTTATCGTATCTAACATGTATTTAGCGACAACTTCCGGGGCCCATTTTTTTTCAAAGCCTTCTATTATATTATCTGGATCTGTTTCAGGCAAAGACTTCAAATCGGAAATGAATGTTTCCCAATCCACATCCTGCATAGGCAGATATCCCATTTCAATAGTTTCAATCACTTCACAAGGATCAAACGGCAAATACCATTTAACACACAATTTGTCCGTTATGATTGCAGTGCCCACCATAAAACTCTCAATAAAGCGGTTAGGAATGCTTTTACAATATCCAGATACATTGAAATTATATTGGAATCTTGCTACATGTGCACAAAAGTTCGGAAGCGGTATAATCAAATTCTCATTTTTGCCCAGACCGCTGTCTGCATTTGCACGGCTTATTACTCTTGCATCGCTGTTATCAAGTTCAGCAATATAATCGGCTACAACAGCCCTCTTTTCATTTGGGTGAGATATTCCTTCCTTAAAAAAGCCAAGAATATCTCCCTCCCAAAGATAATCAGGTCTGTCTATTTTTTCCGGCTTTGGTCCGAGAGCATTGCCAAAATAACACATAATCTTTTTAGTTTTATTGATTCTTCTGTCAGTAAGATAGTTATTATACCCTTTTGTCAATGCCTGCTTACTTAAACCATTAGAGAGGCTTCGTGGCCCTAACATAAGTGGATAAATCTTATGTCTATACTGTGCCAAGTTTTTTATGGTTTTACGTTCTCCTCTTGATGTCAAAGCCTTTCCTGTACCATCAAGATGCTCGCTGTCAATCCATGGTATTTCTATATCTGGAGTCAAGTGAAACGTCTCAAGGTCGATCTCACAGGGATACTGTATTTTGAAATATACATCGGTTTCTTTCAGCAACTTTTCATTGAACATATATGGCGCATCCGAGCTATCAATGGTAAAACGCTTCTTTGTTCCGTCTTTAAATTTCACATACCCAGTCATATTATATGTGTCTATTTCTGACTTCCGTTGCAAATAATTCAAAATGCGGTAGCCAAATTTTATATTCGGATATGTAAGGAGTCTGCTAAAAAGCGGTGTCTTAAATTTCAACTTGATTTCACTGTGTTCTTGCAATTTATAAAATCCGAGCAAGAACCACTCGTAGTATGACCAGCGATAGCCGCCTGTAATAATGACCTGTACTTTTTTCTTCATAAGACCCATTTCCTTCGATTAGCTTACGCAATGATTTTAACACCATTTTTTGCATAATACCTTTGCTATCCTCTCGCAAGCGTGACCATCGCCATACGGATTGCTTGCTTTCGCCATAGCGTCATAAGCCACCTTATCTGTTAGGAGACGCTGAAACTCTGTATAAATTGTTTCTTCATTTGTACCGACGAGCTTCAACGTTCCTGCTTTGATACCCTCGGGGCGCTCAGTCGTGTCACGCATAACAAGAACCGGCTTGCCTAGGCTCGGAGCCTCCTCTTGTATCCCGCCGCTGTCGGTCAGAATCAAGTAACTGTGCGCCATGAAATTGTGGAAGTCTAGCACGTCAAGTGGCTCAATGATGTGGATTCGTTCGTCGCCGCCGAGGATTGCATCTGCAGTTTCACGCACGACCGGGTTCATGTGAATCGGGTAAACCGCCTTGACATCAGGGTGCTCGTCCATCACACGACGGATCGCACGAAACATATGCTGCATCGGCTCACCAAGGTTCTCGCGGCGGTGAGCTGTGATGAGGATCAGTCGGCTGCCCTCCGCCCAGTTGAGTTCGGGGTGTTGGTAGTCCTCCCGCACCGTCGTTTTTAACGCATCTATGGCAGTATTGCCGGTAACAAAGATGCTGCTTTCCGCCTTGCCCTCGCGGATAAGATTTTGCTTCGAAAGTTCAGTCGGAGCAAAGTTGAATTTACTTATTATGCTGACGACCTGACGGTTGAATTCTTCAGGATACGGGCTGTAAATGTTGTAAGTACGCAGCCCAGCCTCAACGTGTCCAACCGGAATCTGCAGATAGAAGCACGCAAGCGCGGTCACGAGGGTGGTCGTGGTGTCGCCATGGACAAGAACAACGTTAGGTCTGACTTCTTCAAGGACTTCATTTATACGATTTAAGATGTTTGTTGTGATGTCGAACAGCGTCTGCTTGTCCTTCATGATGGAGAGGTCGTAGTCTGGCATGACGCCGAATGCTTCAAGAACCTGGTCGAGCATCTGACGGTGCTGTCCTGTCACACAGACGACGGTTTTTATTTCGCTGTGACTCTTGAGTTCGTTCACAAGCGGACACATTTTTATCGCTTCGGGTCGTGTACCGAAGACAAGCATTACGGTTTTCATTAAAAGCTCCTTCACATATGAATCAACATTCTTAACCCTTATTTATCTCTTTTTTGCACCATTCCATAGTTTTCTTTATGAATGTTCTAAAGCCGGCATATTTAATTTTTGAAATTCCTTTTGCAACTCTCAAAGGAATCCAAGGACAATGCTGTTTTAACGAGGCCACATACCGTTCTTCCTCTGATTTCCACGAACCATCAAAATGGTGAATAGTATATGAATTTTCTGTCAGTCGAGTCACTCGCATAACATGATCCTTTGGGCAAAAATAATCCTTTGGGAACAATGTAAAACCATTTACAGTTTGGAGCTGATTGTTTGGAACGAAGCCAAATTTTAAGCACATGTTAGTAATGCGAACGACATTTGTCGTCACATCATATGTGCCGTCAGACTTCAAAAAATGTGCATTATTGTATTCGCTTAATAGCTCTTTAAACAATTTCTGTCCCTTTTCGCACGCCATAATTCCGGTCGGAATATCAGTTTCGGATTCAAATCCGGAAAACGCCTCGTATTTCAGAAATTCATCAAGCGGTTTAAGCACCTCAACGTCGGTATCCATATAGATTCCTCCATCATTTACAAGTACGTAAAGCCTGACAACATCGGTCACAAAAGCCCACTTTTTTGCTTCATATGCCTCACGGATATAATCGTTGTAATTCAAATCAAAATTCGTCTCGTCCCAGCGCTTTATTTCGTAATCTGGACAGTTCTTTACCCAACTCTCTATGCATTTTTGCGCAATTTCGGGTAGAGGGTTTCCCCCGAACCAACAGTAATGGATCATTTTAGGTATCATACTCTACCCTCGCTTCTGTATTTCTCAATCTGTCATTCAGCAATAACAAAAACGGAAATGCAACATATACACTTATAATCGACGACTCTGTTAATCCATATAGGCTGATAATCGTCATTACGAAAGCAATGTTGATAGCACCGTATTTAAACAATTTCTTCATTAATTTAAAATAGACAATTCCAACTACTATAGTTGCTATCAGTCCAAATTCAATAATCAAACTCATATAAGCATTATCAATAGTCAAATAGTGCGACCATCTTTGTGTTACTGAATTGTATATTGCCTCGCCATGATATTCGAACGGTCGTCCCAGTAGTGTAATGCCCGTATTCGTCAGAATATAGCTATTCATTGTTATTCTTGCGCTAAATACCAGATCTAACCCTTGCACTAAAGCACTGCTCTGGTATAACACAGCTGTCAATATTGTGGCTATCATCAAAATCACAGGTACAGCAGTCAAAATATTCTGAACAAGCCGTTTTCTTTTGATAAATGCATATATTCTGTTATTAGAAAACAGTAGCGCAGCACACGCAAGGTAGAACCCTGTTCTGCTATCCGCTATAATGAACCCTACAAGATTTAATAAGGCTAAAATTACCTTATTCCATGAATCGACTTTTTCCTTTCTCACAATGGTTAACAAAGTCAAAACCATTAAAACATATCCGACAGAATTAACTTGCGCATATCCTAAAGCAATGCCGCCTCTGCGTTGTACGCCTGCATTAGAAAGGCCCAGGAAATACAACAAGACAGTAAGCACAATAGAAAATACCAGAATTCGATACATTACTTCAAACAGTTTGTGATAGTCAACATTTTTCAGTGCGACAATAATCATCATCGCTTTCAAAAGCTCTGCATAACCTGTTGAAGCAAACCCCAGTAAAAAAACACAACCAACAACAAATATCAATATTAAATCTCGGATTTTGTATCTTGCTTTTATAACTGCATTTAAAAAAATAAATATATATATCGGCCACTCTACTGAATCCAATACATTTAAAACAATCGGATTATTAGCCACTATATATATCCTCTTTAAGAGATATATAAAATACAAAATTCCAAAACAAAATACTGGTAATGAAATAGTTTCAATGCTTGTTTTTTTTAAAGATAATGCTGTCCCGTTTGCCTCAAGATACATTGTCTATTCCCCTTTCTGACAGTGTTCTCTTTTGTATTCCCTTTTCCCCCGCTGAAACGCTTCTTTTTCTTTCTCATAATCTTCTTTTCTATATAATAAACATTTTATTTTCAATTTGAATACCTTTTCAATAAATGCGGGAAAAACTTTTATACCATTCCCAAGGCAGAACTGCTTTTCATACATTGCCCCAAATCCAAAGCTGTAAGAACATTTCTTTTCAATGCCAACCGCTGGAGCAGCTTTAGCAAGTTTTTCATGTGGATGCTGAGCTTTTACATCACTAAAATATCTGATATCATATCCGTACCTCATAGCTCTTAAAATGAAATCTGTTTCCTCTCCTGCGCCGTATTTTGCGCCTACACCGAATTCTTCATCGAAATACCCCGATACCGAAATAATCTCCTTGGGAAAAGAAACCGCAGGAGACGGGCAATATCTTATCACCTGACGGTGAGATAATTTCTTTCCATCAGACAATACTTTATAGCTTACGAAATCACTTTTCATTGCTGTATTCCAAAGATAGCCGGTTACAATTGTTTTATTATTGTTTTTTATATGTTTTTCAATATTACTTAAATAATCCTCACAATAATAGGCGTCATCATCAATCAGACACAAATAATCGCCCTTGGCGTGACGAATTGCCTCATTTCTTGCCTTGCTCAAACCTTTAAACGTCACGCGCTCATACACAATCGTCAAATCACGGAAATCTTCCAGCGCTTTTTCTGTTAAATCGTCTTTGCTTTGATCAACGATTATTACCTCGAAATCTCTATAAATTTGATTTTTCAACGATTCCAGACAATATTTAATGCAATCTGATCGGTTTAAAGTGCCGATTATTAAAGAAAAGAACATATAAAACCTCTTTCATAAGTCTGCTGGTTATGTTTTATCTGACTGAAGCATATCAATCAGTTTTTGTGCTGATTTCTCCCATGTAAATTTTTTAGCCTGCTCTAATCCACATTCAATCATTTGAGCACATTTTTCCTCTGTCATATTCATCATTTCCTGCATTTTTTCAGAAAGGCTATTCACATCCCCGCTGTGGAAATAAAACGCAGCATCTCCCAATATTTCTGGCATGGATGCAGCATCAGACGACAGCACAGGAACACCGCAGGCCATCGCTTCAAGCGGAGGAAGCCCAAAGCCTTCATATAGCGATGGAAAGATAAATAAATTGGCGTTTCCATAAACAATAGGCAAATCGTCATCTTCAATAAAGCCTGTAAAAAAAATCTGACCTTTTACCTGCTCATCAATTCCATCCAGCAGCTTATCTATCTTCCAGCCTTTGCGTCCCGCCAATACCAACGGAATGTTGCACCCACGTTCAACAACAAGTTTCTGATATGCCTCAATCAGCAACCGCAAGTTCTTACGCGGCTCCAACGTAGACAACGATAAAAAATAGCTCTCAGGCAATTTATATTTCTTTTTTATTGTATTGACAGCAGAAGGCATCGTTTTCGCCTGCAAGAATTTTTTATCTACTGCAGAATGAATCACAAAAATCTTTTTTTGATGGCATTTTAGCTTAGTAATGATTCTCTCCTTAGAAAAATCGGAAACAGTAGTAATCATTTTGCATTTTAAAACTGCAACTCTAAAAGATATTCTAAAATACCATTTGCTTAGCGTTGTCATTGTTTCGGGGCAATCCCAGCAACCGATATCATGAATTGTGGAAACCATATTCTTCTTGAATAACAAGACAGGCACTGGAAAAGCCATAAACAGATAACAATCTGCTTTGTGCTTATAAATTTCAAATGGTAGTTTTATCTGATTGAACAGCAGCTTATTACATTCAGAAAGAACCACCATTTCAATACGTTCATTTTTTATCCATTTTTGAAAAAGAAAATGAACGTTTTTCTTAAATATCAGTATGTATGAATTATTTGTATTATTCATCATTTCAAGTGTCAGGCATGCTGCATACCGTTCGATTCCGGAAAGATGATCTGCTAATGGTGTTAAATCTATTAATATTTTCACATTCATTCCTCAATTATATTTATATTTTTTCATTACAGAAAAACAGAAAGTATCTAGCTTTTCACTTCTTTTCCATAGAACATTTTTTAACGTCCACTTTTTGCAATGTTTTTATTTATCTATTTCGCTCATCTCATTCAATTTTGGTCTGTATCTCCAAGCCAACCTAAAAATCTTCATGTCATCCACAATATACCTTTTAAACATCCTTTTCGGATTACTGAACAACCGATACATCCACTCAAATCCAATCTGTCTAATCCACCTCGGCGCCCTTTTCTGCTCACCAGCAATAAAATCTATGGTTCCTCCTACCGAAAACGACATGGGAATCTGATACTTATCCATATTTTCATAAATAAAAATATCTTGTTTCGGCACGCCCATTCCAACAAACAGCATATCCGCATGAGAATCCAAAAGCATTTGGTTGATTTTCTCTATTTCTTCTTTATCTTTCTCAAATCCAAGCGGAGGAGAATATACTCCTGCTACATTGAGATTCGGAAACCTTTCACGGAGTTTGACAGCCGCTCTCTGTGCTACTCCAGGGGCAGCTCCGAGCCAAAAAACTGAATAACCTTTCTTAGCGGCAATCTCGCAAAGATAAGGAACAAGATCCGAACCGCATATCTTTTCTTTAATCGGATGTCCATACCATTTAGATATCCATAACAAAGGGTGTCCATCTGTCAGAAGCAGTTCCGCATTGTCACATATTTCTTTAAAGTATGTATCTTTTTCCATGCGGACAATCTGATCCACATTCGGCGTCATGACATGTCCAATTTTTCTTTTCTGTATACATTTTTCTATATGGACTATGGCTTCGTCCCTTGTCACATTATCAATATATGAATTCATAAACTTCATTCGGTTCACAGGCATGCTACACACCCCTTTACCTTGTAAGAAAGTACCCCCCCGATACTCTCTCCCTCCAGTAATCCAGCAGATCATGCATGGTCTTCTCAAAGCTGATCTCCGGCTCCCAGCCCGTGTGCTCCTTAAACTTCCGGCAGTCCGGCACCTGCAGATCCGCGTCAATCGGGCGCAGCCTCTCCGGATCCGTGACAACCTCGATCTTATCCTTCATCGTCGAGTAGGAAATCAGCGTGTCCAGCGTATCTCCCACCTCACAGGTATATGAGCCGCCGATATTGTAATATTCGCCCGGGACCGGATTCACGGTAACGAGCATATAATAAGCCCTGACTGCGTCTCTGACGTCGGCGTATGTGCGGAGCGACTTAAGATTTCCGACCATGACCTTCGGCTCAATCATTCCCGCCTCAATCATGGCAATCTGCTTTGCAAAAGTGGATTCATGGAACACATCGCCGCGCCTCGGACCGGTGTGGGTAAACATTCTTGTGGTCATGACCGTCATGCCGTAAGCTTCGGCGTAATACCTGCCCAGAAGATCTGTACCGACCTTTGAAATAGCATACGGGCTTGCCGGGTGGAACGGGCACTCCTCGTGGATGCCGGTCTCCGGCTTTTTCTCCGCCGGTATCTTTCCGAACACTTCCGATGAGGCACAGACATGGATTACCGGATGGTACTCCTTATCCTCCGCCATCGCCAGGCGGAATGCCTCCAGCAGCCGGCAGGTCCCGAGGACATTCGTGTTGAGCGTGTCAATCGGCACGGTAAAACTGGTCAGCGGATAAGACTGTGCCGCGAGGTGAAATACATAGTCCGGCTTAATATTATTTACAACCGTGATAAGGCTCATCTCGTCGTTCAAATCGGCGTACTCAAAGAACACACGGTCTTTTTTGTTTACTCGGTCAAGCAAATGTGTGACATTATCTAAAGGACTTCTCCAGCGGCACACTCCATAAATATCCCAATCGGTATTTTCAAGCAGAAAATCCGAAAGGTGAGAACCTACCATTCCTGTGATTCCTGTAATTAACGCTTTAATCATTGTAATTTCTCCAGCTCCTTCGCTATTTTTTCGGTAAATGTCTCATCCGGCAATATGTCATACTTTTGCATATACAAACTTCTCATCTGCGTAATTCGTGGTCGATTCTTAAAAAAATCCTCATCTGGCATAGATACCATATACGTAAGCTTTCCACCATTGAACCTATTGAGTTCGTCCGCCATTCTGATACGGCTTACGAGTTCCTTACCTGCCACATTCAGAAAAGTGTGGTTATAATCTTCCCAATGTAAGGCAAAGTACATCACAACTTCAACTACATCTGATACAACAATTACATTTCGATAGAACGGATGAAAAACATCTGCACATTCTCCATTTTTGATACAGTTAAGACAATATGTATAAAACCGGTCTTTTGCGGAGGCTACATAGGAAAGCCGTATAGCCTTAAACAACGGTTCGTCCCTTAATCGATCCTCCACAGCCTTTTTCATCCTGCCATAAGCCGTAACTGCCTGTGTTTCTGACTCCTCGTTATAAATTGCACCGGGAATATCACCAAAGACTGCATCCGAGGAAAAAAACAGCACCCGACAATTCCGTCTGATAGCCTCACGGATGAAATACTGCGTGCCAGTCACATTGATTGCCCAGCATATATCAAAATCTGCAGCACATTTATCCGGTCCTGATATCGCTGCGGTAAATACCACAAAATCTAGCGAATCAAGCAAACTATAATCAAATTTTTCCGCCTCGGACAAGTCAAGATAGGCGTCTGCGCTTGCAACCCGGTCTATTTTAAGAATCTTTTCTATTTCCGATTCAACTTCAAATCTCTTCAAAAGAAACTCAGCAATATATCCAGAACTTCCTACTAATGCTATTCTCAACTGCCTTCCCTCCCGCATGAATGACTGCCAAAGAACCGATCTTCCAGCATCAGGCACCAGCAATGATAAATCGGCAGGTGGAGTTCCTGAATCATGTATGTTTCCTTCTCAGGTACTTTTACCGCCACATCCGCTGCTTCTGCCAGTTCTCCCCCGTCCTGCCCAGTCAGACCAATAACCTTCATTCCGATGGCTCTGGCAACCACCGTGGCCGACATAACATTTTTGCTGTTTCCGGATGTCGATATTCCGAGGAACACATCCCCTTGTCGCCCAAATCCGAATAACTGCTGGGCAAACACTCCCAGTCCGTCCACGTCGTTGATATAAGCCGTAGTCAGTGCTTCATGGGCCACCAGCGGAATCGCCATCAGTCCCCGCTCCAGGTTTTTGGCCAGGTTTTCGCCCCGTACTGGATCGATAGATTTCAGTTTCTCTGCAAACTCCGGCGTGACCGGCCGGGGGCTTTTAAACCGCTTCATCAGTTCCCCGGCTATGTGCTCGCTGTCGGCCGCAGAACCGCCATTTCCGGCAATGAGCAGCTTGCCATCATGCTCATAGCACTCTTTCATGATAAGGTAGCCCTGCGCAATTTCCTCCCGGACAGATTCCAGAACCGGATACCGGGATATCAAAAGGTCTATATGTTTCTGCATTTTGTTGTCCAAAGTGTTATAGCTCATTTTCTCACCTGCTGTTTTTAATTTGTCTGTCTCTGCTATTGATAGCACATCACAACATATCCTGTGGCAGTTCATAGCTTTCCGACGTATAATGGATCACCCTCGTCCCCTCATTTTCAAATTCAAAGGGCACATAGAGCAGGTCCCTCATCTCATCCATCACGCTTTCCTTATATTCTGGCTGCACATAAAATACGAGAAAGCCTCCTCCTCCTGCACCCAGCAGCTTTCCTCCCAGAGCCCCGGCTTTCATGCCTCTGGCATACAGCCCATCGATGCCCTCCGTCGTGACAGCCGCCCCGGTCTGCCTTTTCAATTTCCATGTGTGGTCTAACAGGCGTCCGAACTCATCCAGATCATCATGCGAATCTGTGAGCACCTTCTCGGCCTCCCCCACCAGCCCATACATTTCTTTCAACTGTGCCTTCTTATCTCTTTTATCCGCCGCATTTTCCTTCTGTATTTCAGAAGAAAACCGGGTAAATCCGGTAAAGAACATCAGAAGGTTTTCATTCAGCTTCTTTTTTTTCTCCGGCGAGATAATGACGGGATGCACCTCATAGCCGTCCTCGCCGAACTCAATCCGGTTCAGTCCGCCAAAAGATGCCGCAATCTGGTCCTGCCAGCCGCCCGCCTCCTCGCAGAGCTCCCGCTCCAGATAAATGGCGTCGTCCGCCAGTTTTTTCTTATCCGCGTATTTTCCTTTTAATGCGTAAAAGGCGTTCAGCATGCCGACTGCAAAGGAACTGCTGGTCCCCAGTCCTGACCGGGCCGGAAGGTCCGCCTCATAGGTCAGACGAATCTCCTGCATGTCCAGCATCTTCATAGCGTTTCGGATGGCCGGATGTTTTATCTCTTCTGTATCATTGACACACTCAATCTTAGAGTATGTCAGATGCGTTTTATAATCAAAAAAACGCGGCAGATGCCGCACGGTGACATAGCAATATTTATCAAAAGTCGTCGAGAGAACCGCTCCGCCATTCTCCCTGAAATAATCTTCCATATCGGTTCCGCCGCCAAAAAAGGACATGCGGAAAGGTGTTTTTGTAATAATCATCCATTTACTCCATACTATATTTAAAATAAAAAGACCGTGCTTCGCCACTCCCGACCCTCCGGGCCGGGATTCCCATGGCAATCCTTGCACGCTCTATGTCCGCCAGACTCCGGCAACGCGACACTCGACATCCCGTCCTCTGGTTTCCTATCCTCTTTAAATCACTTCAATTTCATCTCTCGCAAAGACCACTTCCGTGGGGTGTTCAAACAGCTCAATCCTCACACGCCACTCATCTTTTTTCTCATTGGTATTCAAAAGGATTCCCTGCATCCCGGCGAAAACACCGGATTTTATCCTGACAGATTTCTCTCCTGCATCTTCATACGTCTCCAGCCTATCCTTTTTCAGCTTCTCGAACTGCTCCTCGGTCAGCCTTGCGACAATCTCCAGCCCCACTTCCACCGGCGTCAACCGTCCAAAGAAATTAATCTCCAGCTTAGCGATCCTTCTATGCCTGTCCACTTTCTGGATAAATCCGTAGTGGTTCCGCAGCGGTCCTTCCGTGATGCATACCCGGTCGCCAAGAATAAATCCCTTCGAGCATTCCACGATGTATTCCTCGTTCATCATGCCCCGGAGAAATTCCTGCTCCTTCTTCTGAATGGGAGCAATCTTCTCCGCATTCCGCAGCACCTTGGTAAGCCGGTCGATATGCGACAGCTCCTTTGACACATCGTCGATGTCATCCGTGTCCACGAAAAAATAGCCCGGGAACAGCACCTTCTTCACATCATGCCACTGCTTCCGAAAGTGCATCTTGTCGATGTAGAGCGGCACGAACATTTCCTTATATAAGGAAGAGTCAATCTTCGCCCTGCACACGGCAAGGCAGTCCTGCTCCTGCCCGGACGTCGTCTGAACCACATACCACATGGCCGCGCCTCACACTCCCATCGAATAATCCACCATCGGATAAAACGGGTAATAATCATGCATCCTAGGCATCTTCAGCTTCTGCAGGCTCACCCGGTCCTCGTCCACCCCGGCCAGCCGGCACAGGTGCTTGAGGTCCTTCCACATATTGGAGCGGTTCACGGGGTTCCCGCCCGAGGTGCGGAACAGGATGCCAGACACCAGCCGCTCATGCCGGACATATGCCAGCAGCGAATCCCGCAGGTACTCCGGGATCTTCATGGTGCGGAGGTACTTGCGCCGCCGGACGTCTAAGGCCCCTCTCTGCACGGCTTCCACCGTCAGCTGCTCCAGCTCGGAAAAGCGCAGATCCATATGGCACAACGTCTGGATAATCATCATCAGCCGGTAATCCTCCAGATACAGCGCCGTCGTCACTAACTTCTGGTAGTCCTGCCTGGCAATGTAGCGCCCGCCGTCGTTGAACAGCGTAGGCTCCACACTGTACGCCGTGACCGTGACTTCCGGCTCCCAGTTCATGGCCCGGCAAAATCCGCGCACAGCAAACAAGAAGGTATTGGCGCTGCTCTTTTTGTAGTGCCGATCCTCCACCAGCCAGCTCTTGAAGGCCTCCAGGGACTCTTTTGTAATCGCCCCGCCGCCCAAGAATTCCTCTAATTTCTCCAGCTTGGAAATATACTGTGCCACCGTCTCCTCGTTGGCCCGGACGTCCTCCCTGAGCCACGTCCGGAACTCCTCCAGTTGGTCCTCCGTAATCGTCCTCAACGCTTCCTGCCTCCTGTACGACATACCGCTTCATACGGCATATTCTCTATGGCTTCCGTCCTGAGGCGGATTCGTCCACATAATAAATATTATGGAAATCATCGTGGAAACAGAGAGTGATTAAACGGCGAAAAATGGCCGCAATGAACCAGAGCAGGCGCATTTCAAGCCAGAGGGGGAGGTTCCCCCAACCCACGCATCGCCTGCACAATTGTTATGATACGTTGTATAATTGGAAAATTTGGCACTTGCATATGCCCCAGAATTATGGTATACTCCCTTTAGTTCTGAGGGATTTCCGCATAATATTTATTATGTGGATTTTTACATTTCTACTAAAAGATCCATCCCCTCCAGTTGTTCACGGCACTTGGCGCAGGATTCTCTCAGGTAGATTCTGGTGGTCTCGATACTGCTGTGGCCCAGCATATCCGCCAGCCTCACGATATCATGGTGCAGCCGGTAATACGTCCGGGCGAACAGGTGCCGCAGGTTGTGGGGGAATACCTTTTTCTCATCGACCCCCGCCTCCCCGCACAGGCTTTTCATTTTCTTCCATATGTATGACCGGTCCAGCGCCGTCTCGCGGGACGTCTGGAACACGGGGCCGCTTTCTATGCCGTTTTCTCTGGCATAGCT
>CANRJU010000003.1 GCA_947631075.1 uncultured Lachnospiraceae bacterium | reverse complement strand
CAGCATCCGGAATACGGAGTCCTTGTAGTTCCTCTTTACAACGGGTGTGGTTTCCGTCTTTACAGCAGGTGCGTTTTCTGCCTTTACGGCGGTAGCATTTTCTGTTTTTACAACGGATTCATTTTCTGCTTTGATGTTGTTTGTTGTTTCTTCCATTCACATTCCTCCCTCTTTGACAGGGGCGGATGACAGTGTCCGGTTCTGCCATGTCTGCACCCCTGTGTTAAAGTAAAATTTAAAATTATTGGATTTCTTGGGGTATGAGCTGTAGTTGTGCTACAGCAACGCAGGCAGATTACTCACTATATCTTCTTCCATCGGAAGTGGGGAAAGCAACGCGCCTTCTGGCAAAATAATAGCCTTTGGCTTCTTTGTAAACAGCTCTATCATAGCCGGATATTTTTTCGACTGAGGATTTGTGAAACGATAAAACTGTGGCTCGCCTGTGCTTTTATTCCGATGCTCATACCCGGCCGCAACAACATATTCCCAGAATTTTTTCCCAAAAGCAGCATCCACAGCCTCTATAATCAGCACGAGGTCTATGTCCTTTGTAGCTCGAAAATCCAATCCTTCATTTGTCATCAGCAAGTCGCATGCCGTGCCTCCGATAATTGCGTATTGTTCCTCATATCCCCGAAACCACTCTCTAAAACTTTCAATTCCTCTTATCATCTATTTCCCTCCAGACATCCGCCAGCATTTCGCTGACGGCATCTTCTATCCTTTCATCCCTGTCCTCCCGAAGCGCCAGAGCAAGAGATAGCCGATCAACGCTCTCACCAACTGCCAGCTTTTTAGGATCGTACCTCCAAAGCTCTACGGCGCATTGTTCCTCTGAATTTTGCAATCTGACAGACGAGCTCTTGTCCCATGCTGCAATGCTCCCCGCGGCAAAACATTTCAGTATAGGAGGATTCAGCATCGAATATTCGGACAGAGCCGTATATCCGCTCATAAGCAGCTCTTTCCTGATTTCTGTTTTAGGCACATAAATAGTTCGTTTCACAGGATTTGGCAGATGATTTTTAGCCATTTCAAAAAGGTCCTGTGGTTCCCTGTCTGAAAAAATAATCTTCTGCACACCTCGTTTTTTTGTTTTTACCAGTCCCAGATTTTCTAACTGTCTTGAGGCTCTGGAAATCGATGTAGCTGTAAAGGAAAGAATCTTTACAGTGTCACTTGTTAACAGTTCGCCACAGCCGTGGTAAATATAATAGAGAAGCAATAATTGAGCCGACGGAAGCATATCTGGGATTTCTGTTTTTTCTCCATCATGCCTTTCCTGCAAATAAATCGCCATAAACGGCAGATAAATCTGCCTGCCATCAACAACAAAAGGAATATGTTCGCGCAAAAGATATTCCCTTTGCCGATAAGTAAGACGGTCCGGCACGAGAACGGTCGGCGCGTTTACGCTCTTTTGGATTCTTTCAAAATGCTTTTTTATGGCATTAACAGAATCCAATTCCGTTTTGGGATATGCAAAAACTGCCCTCATGCCATCAAGTGATACTTCCTGCAAACGATACCTGGCATGAATATAATTGGTAACAGGCGCTACGCCGCTGTTATGATATATAACATGGATTCCGAGCACAGATTTAAGATATTCCATCGTTTTTGCCTCCTTATTTACTTTGATTTGTATTGTAACTTATTTAAAGTAAAAAGTCAATAATAAGTTATAATGGAAATGAACTATTTGAACCGGGTTTTTAAGAAGGCAGAAGGAGTCAGTCCCTCGCGGTCTTTTGACGATATTATTTATAATATTTAGTATAACACGTTCGTACACAGTTTGAAAAGACTTATTTTTCTTCAGGAAAGTGATGTAGTCCAGAAGATCTTGCAGTTTTGCAGAAGACATAGAAGTTTGATGAAGTAGATTTCTGAGCGTTTCTTGAGCAATTTGTGCTTAACAACATGAAACGACCATAATCTTGCGCAAAAAAATACTTGACATTTTGATTTAGATTAGAGTATAACATAGGAGTATAGAGAATGAATGCGCGGTGAGGAAGATTATGCAATCTTGTTGGAAGCTGACGTAGAGAAAATAGAAGACTACAGATATAATAATTGAGAGGGAAGTCATAGAATGGAAATATCTAAAAGAGATTGGAAACTTTATAGGGAAAAGATTCCTGGCTGGCAGGAAAATTATATGTCCCGTCTAAATGATGAATATATAGCCCTGCTGAGCGCGGATGATAAGGATCCGTCTGAAAAATTTTGGGAGTTAGAGAAGCGAATAAAGAGAGACAGGCGGCATCCCGGGGTCTTAATTGAGATGCAAAAGTCCAGCGCTATGTATGATATTGTCCGTCTGATCAGGCTGGATGTGATTACATATGACGATTTATCAGATTTTAGTGATGACCTGCATCAGGCAATAAAAATCATGCTTGCCATATGAAATAGCGACTGATTATAGTGTCAGGAGGCGGCGTTTAGAACAGTGCTTCCTTTGACAGTCTTATTTGTAAACACAAATAAACCTACCGTGTCACTTGATTCGTACAGGTAGGTTTATCATAATTGTTATTATAATTGTATCCAGGAGCTAACCACTTTGTGGGCGGGCTTCCCTGAGCAGATCACCGCCCCTGCAGTTTTATATCTTTCTCCAACTGTCCGGCCAACTCGGTCAGCCTTCCCAGGACTGTCTGGATACCGCTTATATTGCCCCGGTGTTCCTCTGTAAAATTGCTCGCTTCTTTAATAGAGGAGACAATGGAAATCAGGTCCTTGCGGATCGTGTTCAGAGTGGATTGAATCTCTTTGGCAGAGTTGCCGCTGTCATTAGCCAGTTTGCCCATCTCGGTAGCTACTACCGCAAAACTGCGTCCGGCTTCGCCGCTCCGCGCGGCTTCAATCGAGGCGTTCAGCGCCAGAATATTGGAGCGGGAGGCGTTGCCGTTGATTGTATCCACAACTTCGACGGCCTTGTGGACGTCGCTCTCTACATTGGTGGTGGTGGAATCCATATCCGTGAGCATCTGGAACAATTTTTCCATGCCCGTCACAAGCTGGGCCAGCGACCGGCTGATGTCGTCCACGGAGCTTCGGAATTCATCTGTGATCTTCTTCATCTGATCCCGGACGTCCACAGAATATGTACAGATTATGCATCCGACAACTTTGCCGTCCTCCTTGATCGGCACCAGTTCTCCCTCAAAAGCCTCTCCCATGACTTCTTTGGGCAGATAGTTGTGTCTGGCTTTTCCTGTTCTCAGAACCTCGCTGAGAGCGCCGCTCGGATCGACGAAAGTGTCTCCGATCTCAAGCTGCGGCTTCTTGCCCTCCGGTATGGCGTATCCCCGCATGATTCCGTCTGAATCGAGGATTGTAATATACACATCCTGGTTAAACAGCTGCTGTATTATCGGTAACAGTTCGATTAAATTTTCTATTTTCTGGCTCATGTTCATTCCTCCGTGTAATCTGGGCATCAAAAAATGTTGCTGTATATTATATATCATACTATAGTTTTCAGAAATACTCAAGAAAAATTTCCTAGGAAAAAACTATTGACAACTCGGTCTGGTGTGTGGTAACTTATTGATTACACCACAAGGAACGGTACCGGCGCGGTATGTGGGGAGCGCCGGACATGAATTATTTTCTGTAATTGAGAGTTCTTTCGGCTTACGTCTGCTTTGTTCAATCATGTTGACGTCCCTTTTCTCTGGGGCATCCATGGCAGCCGTCAGGATGATTTACAGAGATATCTTTTTGCCGGTTTCGGCAATGATCCAATTATATGATGTTTTTATTTAGTGTTTTGCGCATTATTTTTTGTATTTTACACATTATTTTTTGTGCTTTACGCATGATTCTCTGCGTTTTATGCGGGACAACAAGGATAACAATGGGAGGGGATTTACAGGACTATGGAGAAGAAAAAAATAGTGGCGCTGCTGTGCGTGCTGGGGCTGCTGGCCGGGACGATTGGCGGTCCGGAGGCGATGGCGTCCCAGAAAAAGGGTTCGCCGGCTGTTTCTGCCGTGAAAAAAAAGATAAGCCTGAGCGCGGGAAAATCCAAAAAGATACGGTTAAAAAAAGCGCCGGGAGTAAAAATAAAGGCAAAAAAATTTATCTCAAAAGACAAGAAAATCGCGTCCGTCACGAAAAAGGGCGGAAAGGTAAAGGCAAAGAAGGTCGGGACGGCGGCGATCCGGATCCGGGTAAAATATGTGAAAAATAAAAAAATCAGAAAGATAACCCTGAAATGTAAAGTTATCGTCAGTAAAAAGAAGAAAAAGTCTGATAAAGCAGCTACACAGACGCCTGCGGGCGGCCCGGATTCGGACAGAAATAAGGACAGCGACGGGGATGGGATTACTGATTTGGAGGAGAAGGCGTACGGCTCGGATCCGTACATATTCGAGGACACGGAAAAAGACAGCGACAATGACGGGCTGTCGGATTATATGGAGCGTTTTGCGACTCACACGGATATGTATGAGACTGACACGGATTCGGATAAAATAAGCGACTACGACGAGACGTGCCTGACGTACACGGATCCGCTCACCGCTGACACCGACGGAGACGGCATAGACGATTATAGCAGCGACGAGGATGGAGACGGACTCTACAATGGCACGGAGATGTCTATCGGCACGGATCCATGCGTTTCGGATACCGACGGGGACGGCTTGACGGACCGGGAGGAATACAGACGCTATAAGACCAGCCCCCTGAGAGCCGACAGCGACGGGGACGGGGCCGACGACGGCTGGGAAATCGCGAACGGGTACGATCCGCTGGAGGCGGAGGATGAATTTCACGTTGAGAAAGAGGCGGTCTCAGAGGACGGGACGACGTCTGTTTCCGTGGAGCTGGACTACAGCGGAAATCCGGCCGAGATGTGTATTGAGGAAATGCCCCGGACAGGGCTGCTGGACAGTTCCGTGCCGGGCTATATCTGTAATGCCTTTGATTTTACCGCCAGTGAAAAAATAGACGCGGCGACCATTACATTTACCTACGATTCTCAAAAGCTGGCCGCGAATGCGCGTCCGACCATTTATTACCTGAATGAAGATACGCAGCTTTTGGAGGAGCAGGATACGGTTTTGTCCGGGCGCACGGCGTCCGCGCGAGTGACGCATTTTTCGACGTACATATTGCTGGACAAAAACGCCGTGGACAAGGCGTGGGACAATGTGATTACGGAGCCGGATGAGTCGTCTGTTGAGGGCGCCGCGTTGGACATCGTCTTTGTCATTGATTACTCCGCGAGCATGGATGACAACGATCCGGATTATCTGAGGCTGGACATCGTAAACGGGTTTATCTCAAAGCTGCGGAATCAAAAAGACCGCGCGTCCATCATTGAATTTGCGGCTTACGCCACAACATTGGTTCCGCTCACATCGGATAAAGAAGCGCTGACCCGCGCGGTGGGCAGGATTGAGAACGCGTCCGACAGCGAATACGATGAGGAGGCCGGCACCAATGGAACGGACGGGCTGAACAGCGCGATAGATCAGTTGAAGGGTTCTCAGGACACAAAAAAATGCGTTATATTTTTGACCGATGGGGAGGACACGACGTTCAGTTACGATTACGCGGATCTGATGGAGGACGCGGCCGCTCACGATATTACCATTTATTCCATTGGAATGGGCGGGGCCGACGCCGACCTGCTTGCCTCCATTGCGGAATCCACGGGTGGAAAATATTATTTTGCCAGCGCGGTGGACCTGGACGACACGTCGGAGGGATCCCTGATGTATGCTTTTTCAGAAATAGAGAATGATACTCTGGGCCGGGAGCGGGATTCCAATGACGACGGCATCAGCGACTACTATACCCAGTTGATGTGCGAAGGCAAGTTGTGTACGGGAACCGGGAAAAACATTTTTGGCGATCTTTCCTTCGAGGAGGTACAGAGCAGCCCGGATTATGACGGGGATGGTCTGGAAAATGGGGAGGAGGTCATCGTATCCTACGAAAAAGAGGAGCGGAAAATATACTTGAAAATGGCCTCGTCGCCTGTCGAGGCGGATACGGATTCGGACGGGTGGAATGATTCCGAGGATGAGGACCCGTTAGAGTGGAATGTCGGGGACCGGGATCTGGCGATATTTGCCGCTCTCGCCTATGAGGACGGGAAGAATTTTACAGGGAAAATGTATCAGTCCTCTGACATACGGGGGTCCCAGAAAAAGGACGGGGAGCACGGCGAAAAATATTATTTCCTGAATGGGGCAAGCATCAGCAGGAAGGGGACGGACAGCGGCATAGCGGACCAGTGGACGATTGTGGATTATGTGCTCACCAAAGAGGGAGCGGGGACGCATTTTAGCGCTACGACTTTTAAGAATGGAAAAAATATCGTGATTGCCTACCGCGGGACGGACGGCGAGCTCGGCGAATGGCTAAATAATATATTGGGAGTGGGTGTGCTCAATTTTCACGCCGAGGAGTCGGCGGCCGTGAATTACGCCCTGAAAATCGCGGACAAGTATCCCGACAGCAAGCTCTATATTACCGGCCACTCGCTGGGAGGATATCTGTCGCAGATCGGCGCATCCGCGCTGCTTCGGCAGAGAAAGGTCGATCTGGCGGGCGTTGTCTATTTTAACGGCATCGGACTTGCCTATAATCCGCTGCTGAGAAAACGCAAGAAAAAGGATTTAGAGACCCTGTCCGATTACGCCCGGAATCATAAGCTGATTAGCTACGAGATCTGCGGCGACGTGGTATCGGCTCTTGGCATTCATTCGGGAGAGGAAATATCCTACTATGCCTGCGACGAGGCCCGAAAGAACCATGCGGGAAAGCACGGGGTTCTGACGGGGAGCTCAGTCATATCCAAAGACCTGACCGGATGGATGAGCTTGATGACGGGGGACAATCTTGTGAAATATTATGACTACTATAAGCCGAAATCCCTGGTGGAGTATTTTTGGTTTACCCATGAGACGGACAGTTTTTTCTATGAATTGTCGCAGGGAGAACGGCATTGTTAAAGAATTGACTTCCCGCGGTATCTCAAGTATAATGAAAGGGAAAAAATAAAGGGATAAAAAATAATGGAATTAAAATGAAGAAATTAAAATGAAGGCAGGAAAGGATCGAAGTTCATGTGGTTAGCAGACGGATGGCGCGACTATGAAGTGCTGGACACTTCCTCCGGAGAGAAATTAGAGCGGTGGGGCAAATATATTCTGGTGCGCCCGGATCCCCAGGTGATCTGGCAGACGGGGCGCCGGGCGCCGGAGTGGAAAAAGAAAAACGGCCACTATCACCGCAGCCATAAGGGCGGCGGCGAGTGGGAGTTTTTTGATCTGCCAGAGCAGTGGGACATTTCCTATTCGCTGGCGGCTTTGCCCAAGGGGCAGAACGAACTGACGTTCCACCTCAAGCCATTCAGCTTCAAGCACACCGGCCTCTTTCCGGAGCAGGCGGTGAATTGGGAGTGGGCGGCCGGGCTGATTGCCGGACGGAAAAGAGAAGATCCCTTCAGGGAGATTAAAGTGCTGAACTTATTCGCCTACACCGGCGGCGCTACCGTGGCCTGCGCCAAAGCGGGGGCGTCGGTGGCCCATGTGGACGCGTCCAAGGGGATGGTGACCTGGGCGAAGGAGAACGCGGCGGCCTCCGGGCTCGCGGACGCGAAGATTCGCTATCTGGTGGATGACTGCGTGAAGTTCGTGGAGAGGGAGATTCGCCGGGGGAACCGCTATGACGGGATCATTATGGATCCGCCGTCCTATGGACGGGGACCGAAGGGGGAGATCTGGAAGATAGAGGATCAGATTTTTCCGCTGATACAGTTGTGCGTGAAGCTCTTGTCCGAGGAGCCGCTGTTTTTTCTCGTTAATTCCTATACGACGGGGCTGCAGCCCGCGGTGTTATCTTATATGATGAACCTGGAGATTGCCGGGCGGTTCGGCGGGCAGGTGCAGTCGGATGAGATCGGGATTCCGGTGAGGGGAGGGAATCGGCTGATTCTTCCCTGTGGGGCCAGCGGGCGATGGATGCAGCGAGAGAATTTGTTCGCTCAGAAATGGGGATTAAAATGATTCATTTATATTATGGTGAGGGAAAGGGCAAGACGACAGCGGCTGTGGGGCTTGCGGTGCGCATGGCCGGACACGGGAAAAACGTGTTTTTCGCGCAGTTTATGAAAAGCGGCTTCACGGGAGAGCTGGAGGTCTTGAAGGGAGTTTCTTCTATATATATAGGTAGACCCAGAGGAGAGTATGGGTTTTACTCCACGCTGTCCGATGAGGCCAAGGAGAGCCTGACCAGGGAGCATAATCAGATTCTCTCTCTGATTCTGGAGCGGATGCGGGAGGGACAGATTGACCTGCTTGTGCTGGATGAGATTACTTACGCCTATCACTATGGTCTGGCGGACAAACGGAAAATACGGAGGGTGTTGGCGATGTCAGACGGAATCGAGGCGGTATGCACGGGGCGCAGGCCGGCGGATCTGTTTTTTCAGTATGCCGATTATGTGACGGAGATGAAGAAGATTCGCCATCCCTACGACGAGGGTGTCGCCGGGAGGGCGGGAGTTGAGTTCTAAGAAATTTTCTTGTGAAAAATTTTCATGCGAAAAAATCGTATAATTTTCTAAAAAACACTTGCATTCCATTCCTTTTTATGGTATAGTTAGCGTTGCTGTGACATGATAGCGATGAAGCGCGAGGTTGCCACCGGGAGGTGGGTTTTTCCGTGGAGCGAATGTCAAGAGGCCGGAGATCAGCATTTTTCGGCCGGTAAACCTGACGGCAAGTCACTGTACAGAAACATATTTTCTGCCACGAGCAGATAAACGTGTGAGTCCCGCCTCTGGATGACAGAGGTATTTATAATGAACCGATGCGACACACACGGATGAGTGTACAGTCACCACTTGTCGTACTATTCCAAAAAGAGTACGAAAAGGAGGCGGCTATTTTTATGGCAAGTCAAAAAATGAGAATTATCTTGAAGGCGTATGATCATCAGTTGATCGATTTTGCAGCATCAAAGCTGATCGAGACTGTGAAAAAGACAGGAGCGAAGGTGAGTGGGCCTGTGCCACTGCCGACCAAGAAAGAAGTGGTCACGATCCTGCGTGCGGTACACATGTACAAAGATTCCCGCGAGCAGTTCGAGCAGAGAACGCACAAGAGACTGATCGACGTGCTGACGCCTTCGCAGAAGACGGTAGACGCACTTTCCAGAGTGGAACTGCCTGCCGGCGTTGCGATTGATATCAAGATGAAAAACGCGTAATTGCTTTTTCAATTGATGAATTGGCTATGATGCAGGTCTACGGTTCAGGACATGACAGTAGCCATCTAGGATGATTGCTTCTTATTATAAGGAAGGCAATCCGCTGTAGAATATTTAGGAGGAAAAGAAAATGAAAAAAGCTATTGTAGCTACCAAGGTTGGAATGACTCAGATTTTCAACGAAGACGGTGTTTTGACACCGGTTACTGTACTTCAGGCCGGTCCGGTCTATGTTTCCCAGATCAAGACAGTGGAAAATGACGGATACGAGGCAGTACAGGTCGCATACGGCGATGTTCGCGAGAAGCTCCTGAACAAGCCGGAGAAAGGACATCTGGCCAAGGCGGGAGTGGAGAACAAGAGATTCCTCACGGAGTTCAAGTTCGAGAACGCTGCCGAGTATGAGCTGGGCCAGGAGATCAAAGCTGATATTTTTGAAGCCGGAGACAAGATCGACGTTACCGCCAAGACCAAAGGTAAGGGATTCCAGGGTGCGATCAAGCGCCACGGACAGTCCCGCGGACCGATGGGCCACGGCTCCAAATTCCATAGACATGCAGGTTCCAACGGCGCTGCATCCGATCCGAGCAAGGTGTTCAAGGGCAAGAAGATGCCCGGACAGATGGGTGCGGTACAGGTTACGATTCAGAATCTTGAAATCGTGCGCGTGGACGCGGA
The DNA here is from genome assembly GCA_947631075.1 of uncultured Lachnospiraceae bacterium. Lineage (GTDB taxonomy): Bacteria > Bacillota > Clostridia > Lachnospirales > Lachnospiraceae > Eubacterium_F. The sequence goes on along the minus strand of CANRJU010000003.1, from coordinate 18,852 downwards.
GAACAATCTTCTCTTAGTCAAGGGCGCTGTGCCGGGACCGAAGAAATCGACAGTAATCATTAAAGAATCCGTTAAGGCCGTTAAGGCGTAACTTTTCGGAAAGGAGGAAACACAGATGGCAAGTGTATCTGTTTATATTAAGGAAGGCAAAGAAGTAGAGAAGATCGACCTGAATGATTCCGTCTTTGCCGCTCCGGTAAACGAGCATTTAGTTCATATGGCAGTTGTTCTGCAGCTGGCCAATAAGCGCCAGGGAACACAGAAAGCTAAGACCCGCTCGGAAGTGCGCGGCGGTGGAAGAAAGCCCTGGAGACAGAAGGAAACCGGACACGCAAGACAGGGTTCGATCCGCGCTCCGCAGTGGACAGGCGGCGGCGTAGTGTTCGCGCCGGTTCCGAGAGATTATTCCTTCAAGATGAATAAGAAGGAAAAGGCAGCAGCGATCCGCTCCGTTTTATCTTCCAAAGTCAGCGAGAACAAGCTGATCGTGATGGATAATCTGGACTTTGAGGCGCCTAAGACCAAAGAGATGAAGAACATTCTGAACAATCTGAATGTAAACAAGGCTCTGGTCGTTGTAGACGGCGACGCGTCAAACACCCTTCTCTCTGTGAGAAACTTGCAGGAGGCAAGAGGCGTGTACAGCAACTCCATCAACGTCTACGACATGCTGAAGTATGACACGGTAGTGATTACCAAGAGCGCTGTAAAAGCAATCGAGGAGGTGTACGCATAATGGCAGATCTGAAATATTATGACATTATTTCCAAGCCGGTCATCACAGAGAAGGCTATGTCCGGTATGGAATTTAAGAAATACACATTCTATGTGCACACAGATGCAACCAAGACCCAGATCAAGGAAGCAGTCGAGAAGATGTTTCCGGGAACGAAGGTTGCCAAGGTAAATACCATGAACCTGGACGGCAAGAAGCGCAGACGCGGCATGGTTGTCGGCAAGACCGCTAAGAGAAAGAAAGCGATTGTCCAGTTGACCGAAGATAGTGAAGATATTGAGATTTTTGAAGGCTTATAATTGAAAGGAGCGTAAATCATGGGAATCAAAACCTATAACCCATATACCCCTTCCAGGAGACAGATGAGTGGCTATGACTTCAAGGAGATTACCACATCTACTCCGGAGAAATCCCTGACCGTATCCCTCAAGAAGCACGCGGGACGCAACGCGCAGGGAAAGATCACGGTGAGACACCGTGGAGGCGGATGCAGAAGAAAGTACAGAATCATTGATTTTAAGAGAAATAAGGACGGTATTCCGGCTACTGTAAAGACCATCGAGTATGATCCGAACCGGACCGCCAACATCGCGTTAGTCAGCTATGCGGACGGCGAAAAGAGATATATCCTGGCTCCGGTAGGGCTTCAGGTAGGACAGACAATCATGAACGGACCGGACGCAGAGGTGAGAGTCGGCAACTGTCTGGAACTGAAGGATATGCCGGTAGGTACTCAGATTCACAACATCGAGATGCACCCGGGCCACGGCGGACAGTTAGTCCGCGCAGCAGGCGTCAGCGCGCAGCTGATGGCTAAGGAAGGCAAGCACGCCATCATCCGTATGCCATCCGGCGAGATGAGAATGGTGCCGATCGTGTGCCGCGCGACCATCGGCCAGGTGGGCAACACGGAGCACAACCTGATCAATATCGGTAAGGCAGGGCGCAAGCGCCACATGGGCATCCGCCCGACTGTCCGCGGTTCTGTTATGAACCCCAACGACCACCCGCACGGCGGCGGCGAGGGCCGCGCTCCGGTTGGACGTCCGGGCCCATGCACACCTTGGGGCAAGCCTGCTCTTGGTTATAAGACCAGAAAGAAGAATAAACCGTCAAATAAGATGATTATCAGAAGACGCGATGGAAAGGCCCTTTCCAAGTAATCCGGACCACGCGCCAGCAAATAAAGGAGGTAGCGACTAAATGTCACGTTCATTGAAAAAAGGACCATTCGCAGACGCGCATCTGTTAAAGAAGATTGACGCCATGAACGAGTCCGGAGATAAATCAGTATTTAAGACCTGGTCACGTCGTTCTACGATCTTCCCGAGTTTCGTGGGCCACACCATTGCTGTCCATGACGGAAGAAAGCATGTGCCTGTATATATTACAGAGGACATGGTAGGACACAAGCTCGGAGAGTTTGTCATGACAAGAACTTATAAGGGACATGGCAAAGACGAGAAAAGAGGTTAAGAAAGGAGGTTTCTGAGAAGTGGCTAAAGGACATAGATCACAGATCAAGAAAGAAAGAAACCAGAACAAGGATACAAGACCGTATGCAAAGCTGTCACATGCCAGAATGTCTGCCCAGAAGGCAGGATTCGTGCTGGACGCGATCCGCGGCAAGGATGTGCAGACGGCAATGGGTATTTTGGAATATAATCCGAGATATGCTTCTTCTGTAATTTTGAAGCTGTTGAAATCGGCAATCGCAAATGCGGAGAACAACAAGGGAATGAATCCGGAAACGCTCTATGTGGACGAGTGTTTCGCCAATAAGGCAACTACCATGAAGCGAATCCGGCCGAGAGCCCGCGGCATGGCATATCGCATTGAAAAGAGAATGTGCCATATTACCATCATCTTGAATGAACGATAATGAAAGGAGATTAAGATGGGACAAAAAGTAAATCCACACGGCTTGAGAGTCGGTGTTATCAAAAACTGGGAGTCCAGATGGATCGCGGATGACGCGAACTTTTCTGAGAACTTAGTGGAAGATTATAAGATCCGTCAATTTTTAAAGAAAAAACTGTATCATGCGGGAATCTCCAAAATCGAGATCGAGAGAACGGCAGACCGCGTAAAGGTATTGGTCTATACGGCTAAGCCCGGCGTTGTAATCGGCAAGGGCGGCGCGGAGATCGAGAAGCTCAAGGGAGAGCTTGCAAGATACTCCACTAAGAAAGTGTTAGTTGACATCAAGGAAGTAAAGAGACCGGATTGTGACGCGCAGCTGATCGCGGAGAATATCGCGCAGCAGTTAGAGAGCCGTATTTCCTTCCGCCGCGCTATGAAATCCTGCATGGGACGCGCGATGAAGGCCGGCGCAAAGGGAATCAAGACGGCATGTTCCGGACGTCTGGGCGGCGCCGACATGGCCCGCACCGAGTTCTACAGCGAGGGAAATATTCCGCTGCAGACATTGCGCGCGGATATCGACTATGGTTTTGCTGAGGCAAACACGACTTACGGCAAGATCGGTGTTAAGACATGGGTTTACCATGGTGAAGTACTTCCAACCAAAGGCGGAAAAACTGCCAAGGCCAGTTCAAAGGAAGGGAGCGATAAATAATGTTAATGCCTAAGAGAGTAAAGCGTCGCAAACAGTTTCGCGGTTCCATGAAAGGAAAGGCGCTGCGTGGAAATAAAATTACTTACGGTGAGTTCGGTCTTGTGGCTATGGAGCCATGCTGGATCCGTTCCAATCAGATCGAGGCAGCCCGTATTGCCATGACCCGTCACACAAAGCGTGGTGGTAAGGTATGGATCAAGATTTTCCCGGATAAGCCGGTGACCAAGACACCTGCTGAGACCCGAATGGGTAAAGGTAAAGGTGCTCTGGAGTACTGGGTAGCAGTCGTTAAGCCGGGCCGGGTGATGTTTGAGATCGCCGGCGTGCCGGAGGAGACAGCCAGAGAGGCGCTTCGTCTGGCAATGCACAAACTGCCGCTGAAATGTAAAATTGTTTCTCGCGCAGACTTAGAAGGAGGTGCGGGCAGTGAAAAGTAAGGATTTTTTGAATAGTTTGGCAGGAATGTCGTTAGCTGAGCTGAATGATGAGTTAGTAGCTGCTAAGAAAGAGCTTTTTAACCTGAGATTCCAGAATGCAACAAACCAACTTGACAATACGAGCAGAATTAAAGAAGTAAGAAGAAATATTGCCCGGATTCAGACGGCAATGAACAGAGAACAGAAAGCATTGAATTGAGATTGGAAAGGAGGATTTTGTTGTGGAGAGAAATCTTAGAAAGACCCGTACAGGCAAGGTTGTAAGCGATAAAATGGATAAGACCATCGTTGTTGCTGTTGTGGACAATGTAAAGCACCCGCTGTATGGCAAAATCGTGAAGAGAACTTATAAATTAAAAGCTCATGACGAGAATAATGAGTGCAATATTGGCGACAGAGTAAAGGTTATGGAGACGAGACCGTTGTCCAAGGATAAGAGATGGAGACTGGTGGAGATTATTGAAAAAGCAAAGTAATCTTTGCTTCAGCGAAATAATTTCATTATTTCGCTTCGGAAAAATAATATACTATTATTTTTCCCCAGCCAAATAAATTTGGGCTTTAGTGAAATAACCGAAACTCAGGAAAGGAGTATTTGTTATGGTACAGCAGGAGACCAGACTGAAAGTAGCTGACAACACCGGTGCGAAGGAGTTGCTTTGCATCCGTGTTCTCGGCGGTTCTGTTAGAAGATATGCGGCTGTTGGCGATATCATCGTTGCCACGGTCAAAGATGCAGCGCCTGGCGGAGTTGTAAAGAAGGGCGATGTTGTGAAGGCTGTCGTTGTCCGCACGGTAAAAGAGATCCGTCGTCCGGACGGTTCCTACATTCGTTTTGACGAGAACGCGGCCGTGATTATCAAAGACGACAAGACCCCAAGAGGAACGCGTATCTTTGGACCGGTAGCCAGAGAGTTAAGAGATAAACAATTCATGAAGATTGTTTCCTTAGCGCCAGAAGTATTATAAGGAGGTGTCCCTAAGTGGCAACATCAAAGATTAAAAAAGGTGATACCGTTCGCGTTATTGCCGGTGTAGAAAAAGGAAAAGAAGGAAAGGTCCTCGAAGTTAAGAACGGCAAGGTCAAGGTAGAGGGCATCAACCGCGTAAAGATTCACGTTAAGCCGAACCAGTCCAACCCAAGGGGCGGCATCGTAGAGCAGGAAGCGTTCTTTGACGTATCCAACGTAATGTACGTTGTAAACGGCGAGGTTACCCGAATCGGCTTTAAGGTCGAGGAGGGCAAGGACAAGGTTCGTTATGCCAAAAAAACAGGCGCTGTTATTGATTGATGAGAGAGGAGGTACTGTTTAGAAATGGCCAGATTAAAAGAGACATATCTGAATGAGATCGTCGACAAGATGATGAAGAAATTCGGATATAAAAATATTATGCAGGTACCAAAGCTCAACAAAATTGTTATCAATATGGGCGTTGGCGAAGCAAAAGACAATTCAAAAGTATTAGATTCGGCAATCAGCGATCTTGAGATTATTACAGGTCAGAAAGCCGTTGTGACAAGGGCAAAGAAGTCGGTGGCGAACTTCAAGCTCCGTGAGGGACAGCCGATCGGATGCATGGTTACGCTCCGCGGCGAGAAGATGTATGAGTTCGCGGACCGCCTGATCAACCTGGCGCTGCCCCGCGTCCGCGACTTCCGCGGCGTAAATCCCAACGCGTTTGACGGCCGTGGAAATTACGCTCTTGGCATCAAGGAGCAGCTGATCTTCCCTGAGATCGAGTACGACAAGGTTGACAAGGTGAGGGGCATGGACATCATTTTTGTCACAACTGCTCAGACCGATGAAGAAGCTCGTGAACTCTTGGCACAGTTTGGTATGCCATTTAAGAAATAGTTAGGAGGGAAATTTCATGGCTAAAACGTCTATGAAAGTGAAGCAGCAGCGCAAACCGAAATTCTCTACCAGAGAGTACAACCGCTGCAAGATTTGTGGTCGTCCCCACGGTTACCTGAGAAAATACGGAATCTGCCGTATCTGTTTCCGTGAGCTGGCGTATAAAGGACAGATCCCCGGCGTTCGCAAGGCCAGTTGGTAATACAGGGAATTGATTATGAAGTAAGGAGGAAACTTAGAATGACAATGAGCGATCCTATTGCAGATATGCTTACGAGAATCCGTAACGCGAACACTGCAAAACATGATACAGTGGATGTTCCCGCTTCCAAGATGAAGATCTCCATTGCTGAGATTCTGTTGAAAGAGGGATATATCAAGGACTTTGAAATCGTGCAGGTAGACGGTTTTAACACAATCCATATCACATTGAAATATGGCAGGGATAAGAATGAGAAGATTATTTCCGGCCTCAAGAGAATTTCTAAGCCGGGACTTCGCGTGTACGCAAGCAAGGAGAATCTGCCAAAGGTTCTCGGCGGTCTCGGAATTGCCATTATTTCTACCAACAAAGGCGTGCTGACGGACAAAGAGGCGCGCAAGCAGAACGTAGGCGGCGAAGTGCTTGCTTTCGTATGGTAATGCAGCAATTAACCCCGGAAATTAAATTTAGGAGGTAACGGCATGTCACGAATTGGAAGAATGCCTATCGCGATACCCGCAGGAGTAACGGTGGATATTGCAGAAAATAATCAGGTGACGGTAAAGGGTCCCAAGGGAACGCTGGAGAGAGTGCTTCCCGCGGAGATGATGATTGAGAAAGATGGCGAGGAGATCAAGGTTTCCCGCCCCAATGATTTAAAGAAAATGAAATCCCTTCACGGGCTGACGAGAACGCTGATCCACAACATGATCGTCGGCGTGACCGAGGGATATGAAAAGAGACTGGAAGTAAACGGCGTCGGTTACCGTGCCGCAAAGCAGGGCAAGAAGCTGGTTCTCTCCCTGGGATTTTCCCATCCGGTAGAGATGGAGGACCCGGAGGGAATCGAGGTCACGGTGGACGGACAGAATCTGATCATCGTCAAGGGAATCGATAAAGAAAAAGTTGGCCAGTACGCAGCTGAGATCCGCGAAAAGAGAAAACCGGAGCCGTATAAGGGCAAGGGTATCAAATATGTGGATGAAGTTATCAGACGCAAAGTTGGTAAGACTGGTAAGAAGTAGAAAGGAGTAAATTAAAATGGTTAGTAGTACAAATAGAAGCGAAGTTCGCAGAAACAAGCACAGAAGAATTCGCAGCCGTTTGTCCGGTACTCCTGAGAAACCACGTTTGGCTGTGTTCCGTAGCAACAATCATATGTACGCACAGGTTATCGACGATGTTGCTGGCAATACAATCGTTTCCGCATCTACTACTCAGGCCGATGTAAAGGAAGGCTTAGAAAAGACAAACAATGTGGAAGCAGCGGCAAAACTTGGTACTGTGATTGCCAAGAAGGCTCTTGACAATGGAATCAAGGCGGTTGTGTTCGACCGCGGCGGCTATATTTATCAGGGCAAGGTAAAAGCATTGGCAGATGCAGCGAGAGAAGCTGGTCTGGAATTCTAATCAAGGAGGAAAACACCATGAAACGTGAAATCGTTGATGCTAGTCAGTTCGAGTTAGAAGATAAAGTAGTATCAATCAAACGTGTTACCAAGGTCGTAAAAGGTGGACGTAACTTCCGCTTCACAGCTCTCGTTGTTGTAGGCGATGGCAATGGGCATGTTGGTGCAGGTTTGGGAAAAGCAACAGAAATCCCGGAGGCGATCCGCAAGGGCAAAGAGGATGCCATGAAGAAATTGATCTCCGTACCGATGGATGAGAACAAGAGCATTCCCCACGACTTTACCGGTGAGTTCGGAAGCGCTTCCGTGCTGATGAAAAGGTCTCCGGAAGGTACCGGTATCATCGCAGGCGGTCCTGCCCGTGCGGTACTGGAGCTGGCCGGATTCAAAAATATCCGTACAAAATCTTTGGGTTCCCGGAATAAGCAGAACGTAGTTCTCGCTACCATCGAGGGACTGAAAGAATTAAAGACGCCGGAGGAAGTTGCAAAGCTCCGCGGTCTTTCGGTAGAAGAAGTATTGGGCTAGGAGGTGCGTAAAGATGGCGAATAAATTAAAGATCACATTAGTCAAGTCTACTATTGGGGCAATTCCCAAACACAGAAAAACGGTAGAAGCTCTTGGCCTTAGAAAATTAAATAAAACCGTCGAGATGCCGGACAACGCTGCTACGCGCGGCATGATTCAGCAGGTAAGGCATCTTGTGAAGGTGGAAGAAATCTAATCGAGGAGGTGCAGAGAATGAATTTAGCAGAATTGAAACCGGCAGAGGGTTCCAAACACAGCAATGCGTTTCGCAGAGGCCGCGGTCACGGGTCCGGCAACGGCAAGACAGCCGGTAAGGGACACAAGGGACAGAAGGCTCGTTCCGGCGCTCCAAGACCTGGTTTTGAGGGCGGTCAGATGCCATTGTATAGAAGATTGCCAAAGAGAGGGTTTACAAACATCAACAGCAAGAACATCGTGAGTATTGGCGTGGACAGTCTGAACGCTTTTGAGGACGGCGCGCAGGTAACCGTAGAAGCTCTCGTAGAAAAGGGCATCGTAAGCAATCCAAAAGACGGAGTTAAGATCCTTGGAAATGGAGAATTAACCAAAAAGCTTGATGTGAAGGTAAATGCTTACAGCGCGAGCGCTGCAGAGAAGATTCAGGCTGCTGGTGGAAAAGCAGAGGTGATCTAATTGTTAACTACCATTCAGAATGCGTTGAAGACAAAAGAAATCCGTATGAAACTGCTCTTTGTGCTGCTTTGTCTCATTATCGTCCGGATCGGATGTAACATTCCGGTTCCCGGCGTCAACAGCGGCGTGATCCAGCAGATGTTTGAGAACAACACATCCCTTGGATTTTTGGATGTCATGACCGGCGGATCATTCTCAAGAATGTCCATTTTTGCCTTGAATATCACGCCGTATATCACAGCATCCATTATCCTGCAGCTTTTGACCATCGCGATTCCGCGCTTGGAGGAGCTGCAGAAGGACGGTGAGGACGGACGCAAGAAGATCAATGAGTACACCCGGTACCTGTCGATCGTGCTGTCTATCATCGAGGCGGTTGCGCTGATCATCGGATTCCGCAACCAGCAGTTATTTGTGAACAACGGCTACACATCCATGATCGTGGCAGTCTGCTCTCTGACAGCAGGCGCGGCTTTCCTGATGTGGCTGGGCGAGCAGGTGACAGAGAAGGGCGTGGGAAATGGTATTTCCATCATCCTGTTGATCAACATCGTAGCCCGCATCCCCAGCGATCTCTCTGGTCTGTATGAGACCTATGTAAAGGGCGCCGGCAACATCACCAACGCGATTTTGGCCGCCGTTATTATCCTGGCAGTCATTGTCGGCATGTTCGTGTTCATCGTTCTTTTGCAGGACGGCGAGCGCCGGATACCGGTACAGTACGCGAAGAAGATTCAGGGAAGGAGAGTGACGGGCGGACAGTCCAGCCACATTCCTCTGAAGGTAAATACAGCGGGTGTCATCCCGGTTATCTTCGCGAGCTCCATCATGTCTCTCCCGGTAGTAATCGCGAGCTTTGCCGGAATTCAGCCGGCCACAGGACCGGACGCCACGGTGTTCCAGAAGTTTCTGACGCTGTGCAACCAGAGCGACTGGTGCAAGGTAGGAAGCTTTGGCGAGTTTAAATATACGCTTGGATTATTGATCTATATAGCGCTGATCATATTCTTTGCTTATTTTTACACTTCCGTGACCTTCAATCCGTTGGAAATCTCCAACAACATGAAGAAGCAGGGAGGCTTTGTTCCGGGAATCCGTCCGGGAAAGCCCACCACGGACTATCTGACCGGCGTGCTCAACAGCGTGATTTTCATCGGAGCTGTGGGCATGACCATCGCGTGCGTAGTGCCGATTGTGTTCTCCGGCGTGTTCGGAGCGGATGTTTCCTTCAGTGGAACGTCCCTGATCATCGTAGTCGGTGTCGTAATCGAGACATTGAAGCAAATTGAATCCTTAGTGTTAGTCCGTCATTATAAGGGCTTTCTGGGGAACTGATTGACAAACATGAGTGACGGCCCCCTGCCGGGAGTGTTTTTGGCGGGAGGTCGCTTACCTATTTAAAAAGATTTTCCCAAATCAAAAAGAAAGGAAGGTATTGTTATGAAAATTGTTATGTTAGGAGCGCCGGGCGCAGGAAAGGGAACCCAGGCCAAGATGATCTCCTCGAAATACGGTATTCCGCATATTTCCACCGGAGATATTTTCCGCGCCAACATCAAGGAGAATACCGAGCTCGGTCAAAAGGCAAAAGAGTATATGGACAAGGGGCTTTTGGTGCCGGATGAGCTGGTTGTGGACCTGGTCGTAGACCGGCTGGCACAGGACGACGCAAAGAAGGGCTATGTGCTGGACGGATTTCCGAGGACGATTCCGCAGGCAGAGGCATTGACAGCCGCTCTTGAGAAAATCGGCGAGAAGCTGGACTATGCCATCGATGTAGATGTGCCGGATGAGAATATCATCAGCCGTATGTCCGGGAGACGCGCCTGCGTAAACTGCGGCGGAACGTACCACATCAAGTACAACCCGACCAAGAAAGAGGGCGTGTGCGACGCTTGTGGCGGCGAGCTGATTCTGAGAGACGACGACAAGCCGGAGACGGTAAAGCAGCGTCTGACCGTATATCATGAGCAGACACAGCCGCTCATCGACTACTACACCAAGGAAGGCATTCTGAAAGAGGTTGACGGAACAGTAGATCTGGATGAAGTGTTCAATTCGATCGTTGAGATCCTTGAGCAGTAAGAAATAGGAAATAGAGAGAATGGAGGCCGTATATCATGGCAGTGACAGTGAAATCTCAGCGCGAGATAAATCTGATGAGGGACGCGGGGAAGATACTGGCTGAGGTACATAATCAGCTAGCAGAGATTATCGCCCCCGGCATTACCACATTGGATATTGACAGAAAAGGAGAGGAGCTGATCCGGAAGGCGGGGTGCCGTCCTTCCTTTAAAGGATACGAGGGGTATCCGGCGTCTATCTGTGTTTCCGTAAATGACGAGGTAGTCCACGGCATCCCGAATAAAAAACATCATCTCTTTGAGGGAGATATTGTGAGTCTGGATGCCGGGGTGATCTACCAGGATTATCAGTCCGACGCGGCGAGAACCTACGGCGTGGGCAAGATTAGCGAGGAGTCTCAAAGGCTGATTGACGTCACGAAGGAGAGTTTTTTCCGCGGGATTGAGTATGCCAGAGCGGGGAAACATTTATATGAAATTTCCTCCGCGATCCAGAAATATGTGGAGGCCAACGGTTTTTCCGTCGTGAGGGATCTGGTGGGGCACGGAATCGGCCGGGAAATGCACGAGGAGCCGCAGATTCCCAATTACAAGCCCATCGGCCGGGGCATTAAGCTCTGCGCCGGCATGACCCTCGCCATTGAGCCGATGGTCAACGCGGGGAAGTACGAAGTCTGGTTCCTGGAGGATGACTGGACAGTAGTGACCAGGGACGGATCCAAATCGGCCCACTATGAGAACACAGTGCTGATTACCGACGGGGATCCGGAGATTTTATCATTGATATAATTGGATTGAGGATGCGCTCTGCGCAGATGGAGGTTAGTGTGACAAGTAAGCTTGATAGCTTATTTGTCACACGGCAATTTGTTTCTGAGCGAAAACAAATTGCTAAGCGAACGTAGTTCGCTATGGATGGCAGATGAGAAACTGCGTACGCAGCTTTCTCATCGCCTCTTCGCGATAAATCGCTCAGAAATGAGGATTAAAATGTCAAAAGCAGATGTAATTGAAATTGAGGGGACGGTAGTGGAAAAGCTCCCGAATGCAATGTTTCAGGTGGAATTGGAGAACGGTCACAAGGTACTGGCGCATATCAGCGGAAAACTCCGCATGAATTATATCCGAATCCTGCCAGGCGACAAGGTGACGCTGGAACTCTCCCCCTATGATCTCACAAAGGGAAGAATTGTCTGGAGAGACAAATAAAATGCTTGCAATAATGGATGTGTTATGTTATACTTTTAAGCGGACTTTTTTGAAAGGAGGGTATTACTGTGAAGGTTAGATCATCAGTAAAACCGATTTGCGAAAAATGCAAAGTCATTAAAAGAAAAGGTCGGATCAGGATTATCTGTGAAAACCCGAAACACAAGCAAAGACAAGGCTAATGAATGAATCGAAGACCTGAAAAAGCGATTTTCAGGTTGTTTTCGTGTTAATAAATTGAGTTCTTGCTTTCTGTGTTACAGCACCGACCGTCATATGTCCTGTGGGTTGCGGGACGCAGGTGCTGTGATATCGCAACGGTGAGCAGCATGGATTTCTCCGGAGGACTTTCTACTATATATAAGAGAGCCCCGGTTCTTGGTCCGTGGTGTTGTTGTGATTTAAAGCGGCTGCAATGCGTTTCTTCGAAACGCATCTGAAGAACAGCTTCGCTGTTCTTCGCAAAAAAATTATTACTAATATTATTTAATGGAGGTGTAAAGCGCACATGGCTCGTATAAGCGGTGTTGATTTACCAAGGGAAAAACGTGTTGAAATAGGTCTTACCTATATTTACGGCATCGGCGTTGCCAGCTCAAGAAGGATCTTGGCTGAGGCCAATGTCGATCCGGATATCCGCTGCAAGGATCTGACGGATGAGGATGTTTCCAAAATTCGTGATGTCATTGACCGCACGCAGGTGGTCGAGGGTGATCTCCGCAGAGAGGTAGCTCTGAACATCAAGAGGCTGCAGGAAATCGGATGCTACAGAGGAATCCGTCACAGAAAGGGACTTCCGGTTCGTGGTCAGAAAACAAAGACCAACGCCAGGACGAGAAAAGGTCCTAAGCGTACTGTAGCAAACAAGAAGAAATAATATAGGAGGTAAGACAAGTGGCTAAACAAGTTGCAAAAAAAGCGGCAAAAAAGCGTGTCAGAAAGAACATTGACCGTGGACAGGCACATATTCACGCTTCTTTCAATAATACAATCGTAACATTGACCGATCTGGAAGGAAATGCAATTTCCTGGGCAAGCGCAGGCGGACTTGGTTTCCGCGGATCCAAGAAGTCTACCCCGTATGCGGCACAGGTAGCGGCTGAGACAGCGGCAAAGGCAGCGCTTCCTCATGGTCTGAAATCAGTTGAAGTAATGGTCAAGGGACCTGGTTCCGGTCGTGAGGCCGCAATCCGCGCCATACAGGCATGCGGCATTGAGGTTATCAGCATCCAGGATGTAACACCGGTTCCGCACAACGGATGTCGTCCGCCGAAACGTAGAAGAGTTTGATATTATTATAGGAGGAAATTAAAATGGCTGTAGATAGAACGCCCGTCTTAAAGAGATGTAGAGCTCTGGATTTGGATCCTGTCTATTTGGGAATTGACAAGAAATCCAAGAGAAATGCCAGAACTGGCAAGAAGCTGAGTGAATATGGTAGTCAGTTGAGAGAGAAGCAGAAAGCAAAATTCATTTACGGAGTTCTTGAGAAACCGTTCCGTAACTATTTTGCGAAGGCTCAAAAGTTAAAATATGGTACAACCGGTGACAATCTGATGATCCTGCTGGAGCTGAGACTGGACAATATACTGTTCCGTCTGGGCTTCGCGAGAACGAGAAAAGAGGCAAGACAGATTGTAGATCACAAGCATGTACTGGTAAATGGCAAATGCGTAAACATCCCGTCCTATGAGGTTAAGGCCGGTGATGTCATCGAGATCAAAGAAAAATATAAGGGAATCCAGAGATACAAAGATATTCTGGAGGTGACAGGCGCGAGACTGGTTCCGGCATGGCTGGAGGCAAACCAGGAGACTCTGTCCGGCACGGTCAAGGAGATTCCAAGCAGAGCGGAGATCGATGTGCCGGTAAACGATGTGCTTATTGTCGAGTTGTACTCTAAGTAATTAAGTAAACCCAAAAGGAGGGTCCAGTAGTGTTTGATTTTGAAAAACCTAGAATTGATATTGCCGAGATTTCGGAAGATAAAAAATATGGACGTTTTGTAGTAGAACCACTGGAAAGAGGATACGGTACTACTTTGGGTAATTCTTTGAGAAGGATCATGCTTTCATCTTTGCCTGGCACAGCAGTGAGCCAGATCAAGATTGATGGCGTAGTACACGAGTTCAGCTCGATTGCGGGAGTGAAGGAGGACGTGACAGAGATTGTCATGAACATCAAGAACCTTGCGATCAAGAATAACAGCGAGGACATGACCACTCCTAAGATAATGTATATTGACGCACATGGTGAAGGTGTTGTGACGGCGGCTGACATCAAATGTGACGCGGATATTGAGATTATCAATTCCGACCAGATCATCGCCACGCTGAGCGGCGGATCTGACAGCAAGCTGTACATTGAGATGACCGTGACCAACGGCCGCGGGTATGTCAGCTCGGACAAGAATAAGACAGACGATATGGCAATCGACGTGATTCCCATCGACTCCATTTACACTCCGATCGAGAGGGTGAACATCAAAGTTGAGAATACCCGTGTGGGACAGATCACAGACTTTGACAAGCTGACCCTGGATGTTTACACCAATGGGACATTGGAGCCGGATGAGGCTGTCAGCCTCGCTGCCAAGGTACTCAGCGAGCATCTGAATTCCTTTATTGATCTCTCGGAAAAAGCCAGGATGGCCGAGGTCATCGTGGAGAAGGAAGAAGATGAGTCTCAGAAAGTTATGGATATGAATATCGATGAGCTGGAATTGTCTGTTCGTTCCTATAACTGCCTGAAAAGAGCCGGTATCAACACAGTAGAAGAATTGACGAATAAAACTGCTGAGGATATGATGAAAGTTCGCAACCTGGGCCGCAAGTCCTTAGAGGAAGTGCTGGCTAAGCTGAAAGAACTTGGCTTATCTCTCAGTACGGGAGAATCTGAATAATTGTTTTAGTTGACAAGGAGGAAATATCATGGCAGGCTATAGAAAACTTGGAAGAACTTCCAGCCAGAGAAAAGCTTTGCTGAGAAATCAGGTAACCAATCTGCTCTATCATGGAAAGATTGTTACGACAGAGGCGAAAGCCAAAGAAATCCGCAAGATTGCCGAGAGCATGATTGCCCTGGCAGTCCGCGAGAGAGATAATTATGAGACTGTTACCGTCCAGGCTAAGGTGCCTCAGAAGGATAAAGACGGCAAGAGAGTAAAAGAGGTAGTGGACGGCAAGAAAGTGACCGTATACGATACTGTAGATAAGCAGATCAAGAAGGATAATCCGTCCAGATTGCACGCGAGACGTCAGATGAAGAAGATGCTCTACACGGTAAAAGAGGTTCCTGCCGCTACAGCCGGAAGGAAAAAGGCCACCAAGGAGATCGACATTACCAATCTTCTCTTTGACGAGATTGCGCCGAAGTACGCAAATCGCAACGGCGGTTACACAAGAATCGTAAAGATCGGACCCCGCAAGGGCGATGCCGCAATGGAAGTTCTCATTGAACTGGTATAAGAAATGAGATGCGCAGGGAGCTGTCTGCCGGTGAATATCGGTGACAGCTCTTTTTTAAAGACGATGGGAGGCGGATGGATTGATTCGGGCGGAGCATGTCAGATTTGATTACATACGGAGAGACGAGGAGGATAACGTCACAGCCGTGGAGACGGCCCTTGACGACGTCTCCTTCCGGGTAAATCCCGGCGAGTTCGTGGCAATACTCGGTCATAACGGCTCCGGCAAGTCCACGCTGGCCAAGCAGATCAACGCCCTTCTGACGCCGGAGGAGGGGACGGTCTATGTGGACAATATCGATACCGGCGAAGAAGAAATGGTGTGGGAAATACGCAGGCGGGTCGGGATGGTGTTTCAGAACCCGGACAACCAGATCGTCCACAATGTGGTGGAGGAGGATGTGGGATTCGGCCCGGAAAATATCGGCGTTCCCACAGAAAAAATATGGGAGCGCGTAGAGGATTCGCTATCAAAGGTCGGTATGCTGTACGCGAGAAAAGAATCCCCCAACAATCTGTCCGGCGGGCAGAAGCAGCGGGTCGCCATCGCGGGCATACTGGCCATGAGGCCCAAGTGCATCGTTCTTGACGAGGCTACGGCCATGCTGGACCCTCTGGGGCGGCGGGAAGTGCTGCGGGCGGTGAAGGAGCTGAACGCGAACGAGGGGATTACGGTGCTCTGGATTACCCATCATATGGATGAGGCGGCGGCGGCGGACCGGGTGCTTGTGATGAATCGGGGAAAAGTGGTTCTGGAGGGGACGCCCCGGAAGATTTTTTCCCAGGTGGAAATCATGCAGCAGTACGGGCTGGATGTGCCGCAGGTGACGCTGCTGGCGCATGAGCTCATAAGGCGCGGGCTGCCGGTCCCGCCGGACGCGGTCACCCCGGAAGAACTGGTGGAGGCAATATCGGCCCTTTTGGATGGCCAGGAGGAGAGAGCATGGCAATCGTAGTCAATCATTTGTCCCATGTGTACGGCAAGGGGACGGCATATGAGAAAAAGGCGCTTCAGGATGTGTCTATAAAGATCGGAGACGGGGAATTTATCGGGCTGATTGGCCACAGCGGCTCCGGCAAGTCCACCCTGATTCAGCATTTAAACGGCCTTTTAAAGCCCACAGAGGGCGGCGTGTACTTCAACGGGGCGGATATATTTGAAAAGGGATTTTCCCTGAAAAAACTGCGGGGAAAGGTGGGTCTGGTTTTTCAGTATCCGGAGCATCAGCTTTTCGAGAATACGGTGTTGGAGGATGTGAAATTCGGCCCCCGCAACATCGGCATGGATCCCCTGGAGGTCGATCTCAAGTCCTTCGAGGCCTTAAAGCAACTGGGAATCGGAGAGGAACTGCTGGACGTCTCGCCCCTCGCTCTCTCCGGCGGACAGAAACGGCGGGTGGCCATCGCGGGCGTGCTGGCCATGGATCCGGAGGTGCTGATCCTCGACGAGCCCACGGCGGGGCTGGATCCGAGGGGCCGGGATGAGATACTGGGGCTCCTGGCCACGCTTCACCGGGAACGGGGGATTACGGTAATACTCGTTTCTCACAGCATGGAGGACGTGGCTCAGTATGTGGAGCGGCTGATCGTCATGAACCAGGGAAGGGCCGTCTATGACGGTACGCCGGAGGAAGTATTTTCCCACTATAAGGAATTGGAAAAGATGGGACTGAGAGCTCCTCAGGTGACTTATGTGATGGAAGGGCTGGCAAAAAGGAACGTACCGCTGCCCTATAATGCCATTACGATAGAGCAGGCGGCGGACAGCATCATGTCTGTGGCTGAAAAATACGGGTATTCAAATTTTGAATAGTGATTTTTTGATGGCAGATGAGAAACTGCTACGCAGCTTTCTCATCGTCCCGTCGCGTAAACGCTCCGGAATGGAGATTAAAATGGAGGATGTATGCTTCGAGATATTACAATAGGACAATACTATCCCGTCCAGTCGCCCATACACAGGCTGGATCCCCGGGTAAAGCTGGTGGCGGTGCTGGTCTATCTGGTCTCGCTGTTTATATTCAGCAGTTTTACCGGCTATATTGTGGTGACAATTTTTCTGGTTGCGGCCGTGATTTTGTCCAGGGTGCCTTTTTCCTATATAATAAAAGGACTGAAACCCATCCTGTTTCTTCTTCTGTTCACCGCCGTATTTCACATATTCGGAACAGAGGGGGACGTGATTTTTCACTGGAAATTCATCACGATTACCGCGCAGGGACTCCGTGGGGGACTGTTCATGTCTATGCGGCTGATTTATCTGATTCTGGGATCGTCGCTGCTGACGTACACGACCACGCCGGGGCAGTTGACGGACGGAATCGAGACGCTGCTAAAGCCCCTGGAGAAACTTCGCGTTCCGGTACACGATTTTGCCATGATGATGTCGTTAGCGCTGCGCTTTATCCCGATTCTCCTGTATGAGGCCAACCGCATCATCCAGGCGCAGAGCGCGAGGGGCGCGGATTTTGAGGAGGGAAATCTGTTCCGTCGCCTGAGGGCGATGGTGTCGATTTTGGTTCCCCTTCTCGTCTCCGCCACAAGGCGGGCCTACGATCTGGCCATGGCCATGGAGGCGCGGTGCTATCACGGCGGGGCGGGGCGGACCCGGATGAAGCCGTTGCGTTACCGTCGGGCGGATTATGGCGTGTATCTGATCGTGTTTTTATATCTGGCCGCGGTCATTGCGGTGCCGCGGGCGATTCCATTTTTTATAGCGGAGTAACAAAGCGAGATTTTTGATAGAAAGGGCGTTGAGAAGAAGTATGAGACGGATACGGCTGACCGTCGCCTACGACGGCACCCGCTATTGCGGATGGCAGATTCAGAATAACGGGATTACGATAGAGGGGGAGCTGACACGGGCGCTGCGGGAGCTGCTGCGGGAGGACATAGAGGTCATCGGCGCCAGCCGGACGGATTCCGGCGTCCACGCCCTGGGAAACGTGGCTGTCTTTGATACCGCCACCAGGATTCCGCCGGAGAAAATCGCCCTCGCGCTGAATCATCATCTGCCGGAGGACATACGGGTGCAGCGCTCCGAGGAGGTGGAGCCGGATTTTCATCCCCGGCACTGCGACAGCGTAAAGACATACGAATACACTATCTGTGCCACCCGGATCGCTATTCCGGTATTGAGAAATTATGTCTATCATGTCTATCAGGAGCTGGATGTGGAGAAAATGCGGGAGGCGGCGCGGAAACTGGAGGGCACGCATGATTTTTCCGCCTTCTGCTCGGCGGGCAGCCCGGTGAAAGACAAGGTGAGGCGCATCGACGCAGTGACGGTTTCCGAGGAGCCCATGGAGTGGGGGAACGGCGGCCGCCTTGTGCGCGTGCGGGTGAGCGGAAACGGCTTTCTGTATAATATGGTGCGCATCATCGCGGGAACACTCATTGAGGTGGGTATGGGAAGGCGGAGCGCGGAGTTCATAGAGCGTGCTCTTGAGACGGGCGACCGCCAGATGGCCGGGCCGACGGCGCCGCCCCAGGGGTTGATGTTGTTAGGGATTGATTTTGAAAATGAAATTTAATAGGGAGAACCAGGCTCTACGAGAGTTTTTCAGGAGTGGTTTTGTAGAGTTAATTTTTACTGATTTTTGCATTGCTGATTTTTCAGAGAATTAATTTCGCTGTCTGACAAGCTATATAGACTGCGGCCTGTAACAAGCGGTCAAAAATAAAACGCCACAG
>CANRJU010000002.1 GCA_947631075.1 uncultured Lachnospiraceae bacterium | reverse complement strand
TCAGATTTTTTTCGTGGGACGGATAGCTGCAGGCGTTCTTCCCCTCTAAGAGACCATATTTGCCCAGGACGCCCGGCGCCGCGCAGATGGCGGACACAATTTTCCCGGCGTCGTTCATGGCGAGCACCGCCTTTTTGACCGCCTCGCTCTCTCCCAGATTAAGCGTTCCGGGCATCCCTCCCGGAAGAATAATCGCGTCGTAGGACAGAACATCCACCTCGCCCAACGTGCTGTTCATCTCCACATTCACGCCGTGGGAGCTGACCACCCAGTCGTCCTCATTGATCGACGCCATCGTGACCTCCACGCCTCCCCGGCGGAGAAGGTCTACCACCATCAGCGCCTCGACCGTCTCAAATCCTTCCGCAAATAACATCACTGCTTTTTTCATTGTCTTTTCCTCCATTTTTAGTGATCAATTTTTAATAAAACAATTCTTCTTTTATGTTGTCAAACTGTTCCGGGAGCGGCGCGGTAAACACGCGTCCCCGCAGCTCTGCCCGGATTTCTCCGCTGTCCGGAAAAACAATCTGCCAGGCGTGCAAAAACTGGCTTCTCAGTCCCCGGTACGGCTTTCCCCCGTACTTGATGTCCCCAATCACCGGATGGCCGACCGCCGCCAGGTGCGCGCGGATCTGATGCGTTTTCCCTGTAATCAGCCGCACCTTTAAAAGCGTGTAGCCATGAGCCATCCGCAGCGGCTCGTACTCCGTCTCCACCAGAGAGCTTCCCGGCCGCCGGTCCGGGGTAAGCGCCGCCCGATTGGCCTTTTTATCCCGTGAGAGATATCCTTTCAGCCTGCGCGGCTCCTCTATCGTTCCTTCTACAACTGTAAGATAATATTTTTCCAGTTTTCTTCCCTTCAAGAGCTCCGCCATCTGCTGTAGCCCCCGAAGGCTCTTGCCCCCGATGACAATTCCGCTTGTATTGCGGTCCAGCCGGTTACAAAGTCCCGGCGTCACCGTGTCCTCCGGGCTCCACTCCCCTTTTGCCTGGAGATAGCCCAGCATGTATTCTACAAGAGTAATATCCTCTTTTTTCGCTTTTTGCGACAGCATCCCGACCGGCTTGTCCACAAGAATAATATCCTCGTCTTCGTATATAATATTCAGATTTGTCACCGGGTAGGTAAGCGCAATCGAAACCGCGTTTAAACCATCCACCGAATTTTCGCTTGCCCCCGCCGTGTAAATTGCCGGTGAACCCGCAGAAATATCTGCGGATTTTACTCCCCGGAATTTTTCCAGCGTCTCCTCCGAGAGAAACAGCTTCACCTGATCTCCCGCCCGGAGCTGCTCCTTTCCTTCCGCCTTCTTGCCGTTGAGGGTAATATTTTTCTTGCGGAGCATTTTATAAATAAAACCGGCCGACGCCTCCCGCAGATATTTTTTTAAAAATTTGTCGAACCGCTGTCCGCTGTCCTTCTCACGAATCTCAATTTCTCTCATATCGGCATACCTATTTCAGATTTTGAAGCTCTACACGGCCATGGAATGTAGCAGCTCCGCCAGCTTCTCCGCGGCGGCCTGATGCGTCTTTTTGCCCTCGCCGGAATCCGCTGCCCTGCTTTCTCTGCTCTCCTCGCCGGAATCCAAGTTCCTGTCCTCCCGGCCCTCGTCTCCGATGTCATCCGGCGCCGTAGGCACGTCTTTCAGACACCGCAAAAATTCCTCGTATTCATCCAAAATCCGCACCTCATAGTCCGGCGCCGCGCGGCGAATCATGTCCGCGAAATATTTTTTCATATAGGAAACGTCCTGTCTGGAGGGCGCCGTCAGCGCCAGCACGCTCCGGCCCTTAATGGCCACAAAGTCCAGGTGCATAATACGCTCCGTAGAGGTAAACACATAATCCGCGAGCAGCGTCCCCTCTCCCGCAGCCTCCTTCGCCCGGTCAAACCGCTCCCGATCCACGCTTTTCCGCGGCAGCATCACCACCAGATTAACAATGCGCTTGGCCGCGGGCAGCGCCATGAGAACCGCGATAACGGTAAAAATATAAGCCCTCGAGTGGGTAATCAGATATCCCACCAGAAAAATCGCTATCCCTATGACCAGAAAAAGAAACAGCCAGAGAAACGATATTTTTTTCCGGCTGGCAATATAGCCCGGCTCACACTTGTCCACTGCCATCGCTCCCGCACCTCCTTGATCCTAAGACATCTCAAAATTATGAGATGTCTCGCGAGTTCCCGCGCCATTCTTTTTCACGCAGGCATGAAACACATGACCCTTCAACTCTGATAACATTTTAACGCGGGAATCGGATTCTGGCAAGACTTTTGCTCGTCTTTTCTCCAGGCTGCGCAGAATCTCATAGGGATTGACGCTCACTTCCTCCCCGTCAACCGTGAGGTAGACGCCAAAATGAAGGTGCACGGCGAATTTTCCCACCGTCCCCTCCTCGCCGTAGCCGGAGTCGCCCATGTATCCGATGACATCCCCCGCCTTTACCTTGCTCCCCTCTTTAATCCCCTCCGCGTAGCGGTACAGATGCGCGTAATAATAGTAGGCACCGTGAGGCGCCCGGATTCCCAGCCGATATCCGCCCAGCTCCAGCCAGCCCTTCTTTTCGACCACGCCGTCGCTGACGCTGACGACAGGAAAATAGCCCCGCTCATTGATAGACGACATCAGATCCGTCCCCTCGTGGTGGCGTTTCCCCCCGTAGTCCCTGGCGCCGCCCCAGGAATCCTCATAGCTCACCGTCTCCCCCGCCGGGTCCTCCGGCACGGGAAATACCTGTGCGTCCGCCAAAAGGGTCTGAAAGGCGTCCCGGTACGTTTCCTCCGTACTCTCCGGCAGCATCATATAATACCACGAAAAAGGGGAACACAGCGGCGTGTCCTCATCTATGCACCCGTCATACAGCAGATAGGACGCCGTCAGGCGGCGGTAGTGGTTCTCGTTCCACTCCGAGGCTCCCTCCAAAAGGCTCCCGTCTATGTGGAGCGCCCGGAATGTGTCCAGATTTTCCGTGAGCTCCGGCTCCGACCTCATCCGAACCGCCGACTCCAGCGCCCCGGACAGCCCCGCCGTCAGGGAAAATAAACAGATGCATAATAGCGCGCGGATCCATTTTCTGGTCGACATAAAAATATCCTCCATTCCGAAAGCGCCTGCGTAACGAGCAAATGAAAAGCGTTTGCCATTTCTCATCCGACATCACGCCGTGCCCCCTGCTTTCAGTATATGGAGGAAATTAAAAATTTAAGCCACCCAATCAGTGGTTTTAATACTGATTATCAGTGGCTTTACACACTATAGCATTTTTTAATAAGACTCGATATCTACAACTGTAGTCTCGCTCACATGGCAGGGCAGAACCGCATTGGCAAAGGAAATAAATTTCTCCACACCGTCGCTGACAAAATAGCGGTGGCTTGCCCGGTTCCCCGGAGACGCCAGAATATCCTTCTCCCGCAGCATCTCCTTGAGAGACTTCGCCGTCTCGTAGGCCGGATTCACCAGCCGAACGCTCTCGCCCATCTCCCGGCCAATCACGCCCCGGAGTAGCGGATAATGGGTGCAGCCGAGGACCAGTGAATCAATCTCGTACTCCTTCATATCGTGGAGGTAGCGCCCCACAATATCCTCCGTCACCCGGTCCTCAATGAGTCCCTCCTCCACGAGCGGCACAAAGAGCGGACACGCCTTGCTGACCACGGTAATCTCCGGATCGATCTGGTGAAGGTACTCCTCGTAGATTCCGCTCTTGATCGTGCTCTCCGTCCCCAGAATCCCGATTCGCTTATTCTTCGTGGTCTCCGCCGCCATCCGGGCGCCCGGACGCACCACGTCGATTACCGGCACGTCCACAAGCTCCTCCAGCTCCTCCCTCGCGAGCGCGCTCGCCGTATTGCAGGCGATGACAATCGCCTTCACCTGCTTTGTAAGAAGGAAATTGGCAATCTGCCTGCTGTATTTGCACACCGTCTTTTTCGATTTACTCCCGTAGGGGACGCGCGCCGTATCTCCAAAATAAATCAGGCTCTCACCCGGAAGCTGGCGCATAATCTCCCGCGCCACGGTAAGACCGCCCACGCCGGAATCAAAAACTCCGATCGGATCATTCATACTCAGTCTACCTCTACTTTTTTCATTTCCTTTTTGCGGTTAAAAATATCATAAATACAGGGCACTACAAACAGCGTCAGTAATGTTCCGTAAACCAGTCCGCCGATCGTGACGATTGCCATCGGACGGGACATATCCGTGCCCATGCTGTTTCCCACGACCATAGGCAGAAGTCCGAGGATCGTCGTGACCGCCGTCATGAGAATCGGGCGCAGACGGGTGACGCCCGCCTCCACAATCGCCGCGCGCTTTTCCATGCCGCCCAGGCGCAGCTGATTGATATAATCCACCAGTACGATACCGTTATTTACAATGATGCCCGCCAGCATGACAAAGCCGATCATGGCGATGACGCTGACGTCGCTGCCCGTAATCCACAGTCCCATAAAGCCGCCGGTAAAGGCGAGCGGGATAGTGAACAAGATGATAAACGGCGACAGCAGAGACTGGAACTGCGCCACCATAATCAGATACATCAGCACGATTCCCAGAACCAGCATCAGCATAACCTGGCCCATAGCCTCCATCGTTGCCTCGTCCTCGCCGTCGAACTCAATGTCGTAGCCTGCAGGCGGCTCATAATCCGCCAGAGCGTCCTGCACATCCGCGCTGACATTGGACACGATTTTGTCCTCTGCAATCGACGCCGACACCGTGACGTAGCGCATCTGATTGTCATGAGAAATCGTGTTGGGCGAATCCGCCGTGGTGAAATCCGCGATTTTGCTAAGTTTCACCTTCTTTGCCTTCTGCGTGCTTGCGTCGGTGTAGTCGATTTTCATATTCTTCAGATCCTCCCGGAGCATCTCCGTGTCCTGGGAGCTGGTGACGTACACGCCCAGATCGTCCGTATCCGTGGACAGCGTAGAGGCAGAGGCGGCGTCCCGAATCCGGTCGTAGACCTGCTGGTAGACCTGCGCCACCGTCAGCGCGTACTTCATGGCCTTCGCCTTATCCACCGTGACGCGGAACTCCTCGCCGGACTCCTCAAGCCCGTTGCTGATCTCGTACAGGCCGTCCACGCCCTCCAGACGCTCCATCACATCCTCGGACACGCTCTGGAGTTTATCCATGTCTTTTCCCTTGATGTTGATCCGGACGCCCTCGCCGGTGAGCACGCTCATGTCCATCGCCGAGGCGTTGACCTCCACCTCGCAGTCCAGATTCTCCGTCCGGTCCGTAATCTGGCTGACGACCTCATCGTTGCTCATCTCGCGGTCCTCTTTCAAAATCAGGTACATCGTGACCGTATCGCTGCCGCTGTCGCCGGTGAGCATGGACATGGTGGAGCCGCTGCCCGTATAGGCGCCCACCGTTTCGATATCCGGAATCTCTAAAATCCGGTCAATCGCCGTGTTGGAAATCTCCCGCACCTCGTCGAGCTCCTTGTCCTCGGTGGTAATCGTCATCGTCATCTGGGTGCTCTCCATCTCCGGCATCATGGACATGCCGTTCTTCATGGCGAGAGCCGAGAACAACACGAGAAATACCACCGCCGCAATCAGCACGACCGGCTTGAACCGCAGCACCACCGCCAGCGCTTTTCCGTAAAAATTCTGCAATGCGGGAATCACCTTGGAATTTGCGCTCTTGTCCTTGCGGAGCATCCCTCCCGACATGGCGGGCACTAAAGAGAGCGCGATAATCAGGCTGGCTCCCAGCGTATAAAGAAGCGTCAGCGCCAGATCCACAAAAAGCTGCTTTGTAATTCCCTCCGTAAATATAATCGGTGCAAACACGCACACCGTCGTCAGCGTAGAGGCGATAATCGCGCCGCCCACCTGTCTGGCGCCGTCCACCGCCGCCTGCTTTCCGGAAATTCCCTGACTCTTGAGCCGGTAAATATTCTCTATGACGACGACCGAGTTATCCACTAGCATACCCACGCCGAGAGCCAGTCCCGACAGGGAAATAATATTCAGCGTCACGCCGCTGAAATACATGGCGACAATGGCCGCCACCACGCTGAGCGGAATCGAGCACGCCACAATAATTGTCGGGCGGATATCCCGCAAAAACAGGAGCAGGATAAAGATTGCCAGAATACCGCCCACAATCAGATTCTGCACCACGGAATCTACCACTAAATCTATGTAAACGCCCTGGTTCATCAGAATCGACGCATGGAATCCCTCTACATTGTTCTGCAGCTCCTCCAGCTCATCCTCCAGCGCCCCAGTCACGTCTCCCGTGGAGTAGCCGGACTGCTTCTGGAGCGTCACGAGCACTGCCGGATTGCCGTTTACGACCGTGTACATATCTGCGGAATTATCCGTCTGCGCCACATCCGCCACATCTCCCAGAGTGATGGGGTCCACGCCCTTCAAATCCAGGTCGCAGATCACCAGATCGCGTATGTCGTCCACTGACTCCACCTTGTCGCCCACGCGCACCAGATAGGAGGCGTCCTCCTCGGTGATGTAGCCGGCCGGCATGTCGAAATTCTCACCCTTGAGGATATTCTCCACCATGGACTTGGTGATGATTTTCTCCAGATCGGAGCTCTCCTTGGTGGTCTTTTTCGTCGTCTTAAACTGTTTCTCCGCCTCCGTCAGCTTTTCCGAACCGCTGTTCATCTGCGCCTGCGCCACGCTTAGCTCGATGCCGGAGAGAATCTTCTGCTTGTTCAGCTGCTCCATCGCCTCCGTGGTCGAGATCTTGCCCGTCTCCAGCTTTTTCTTCGCCTTCTTGAGCTTTTTCAACCCCTGCTTGATCTTTTTCTGCGCCTTGTTTACCTTCTCCTGATTTAACTTCAGGCTCGCTTCCGGCTTCACCAGCTCCGCGAGACCGGAATTGGCCGAGGCGATTCCCTTGTTTACCTCCTCAATCTTGGCAGGAAGCTCCTCCTCGGAAATCCCCTGCTCCTTCAGCTTGCCGCGCAGCACGGAAAGCTGCGTCTGGATGGCCGTCAGGGACGTCTTTAATTCCTCTGGCGCGTTGTCCCCCAGCGCCTCGACCTGTGCCTTCAGGGCGGCCTCCTGTGTCACCAGCTCATCTAACGAACTCTTTAGCGTCTCTAACTGCTTCTTCGTCTCATTCAGCGTCTTGATTGTCGCTTTCAGCTTTGTCTTGTTCTTGGCAATCGTCGCGAGGCCGCTCTTTACCTGCTTGGCGGATTTGTTCAGCGTCTTTTTCTGCTCCTTCACCGCCGCGATCTGCTCCTCGATGGTCTTTAAGCCCTCTTTGATCTCCTCGCTGGCGCTGTTCAGCTTCGTCTCGCCCTTGGCCATCTCATCCGCCGCCTTATTCTTCTGGTCCTCTAAGGTCTTTTTGCCATCCTCCAGCTCCTTCTTACTGTCCTTGAGCTTGCTCTCCGCCTTGTCGAGCTTCCCCTCGATGGCGTCCTGGACCTTTTTGTTCACCTTGTCGATCTTATCCTGCTGGATAATGACCTCGACCTTCTTCTGCACCGCGCCGGACTCGTTGACAGACGCCACGCCCTCCACGCTCTCCAGCTCCGGTATGATCTCCTGCTCCGCCTTCTTCGTCACGTCGGCAGTATCGGTATCCGCGAAATCCAGCGCCGCCACCATAATCGGCATCATGTCCGGGTTAATCTTCATAATCGTCGGACTTCCGATGGCGTCGTCCCACTGCGCCGTCGTCTGATCTAAGCTCTCCCGCATATCTACTGTTGTAGAACCCATGTCCGTGCCGTCATTGAACTCCATAATGACAATCGACATATTGTTAATGGACATGGACTGCACTTCTTTTACATTGTTGATGCTGGCCATCGCCTGCTCCACCGGCTCCGTCACGGCCCTCTCCACTTCCTCCGGACTCGCCCCGGCATAGGTGGTCATCACAATGGCATAGGGAAATTCCATGCTTGGCAGAAAATCCGTGCTCATATTCCGAAAGGACAAAAATCCCAGTACGAGCACGATCACTACCGCCACCAGAACGGTATATGGCTTTTTAACGCTGAACTTAGGTAACATGGTGCGTTCCTCCTTACAAATTCCTTCCAGTTTGTTCCTTAATATTAGCACCGCATAACACCTGTGTCAACAATTTACTTTGTAAACACAAAGTTTATATGATGTCATATGTCGAGCACAGGACAGCCCGTACAGACACGGTCTGCGGAGATTTAACAGGAAAATGCCTTGCATATAATATAGCAAAATGATATAATTGCTACATATATTGGGGAAGAAAGCAGGGCATACTTCAATTAGTATCTGATAAAAGGCAGGGATTTATATGTACGATTTAAAAGACAAAACGAAAGAAATGGCATCATTCGTTATGGGAATCAATAGTGATACATTCAAAGAGCTTGACCATGATGATGAGATAAATTTTTTGAATCAGACAGGCAGGAAGAGATGTGACTTTTTGCCAAATACGGATCAGCGAGTTGTTGGCAGAGGAAATCCATTACTTGCAAGAGGCGAATTTCTTTCAATGGATGAAGTAAACAAAGGGTTATTTGGAGAATAAATACGAAGATGCGTATAACGAATATGCGGCAGTTTACAAACTGATTATTACTAATTTGCCATTTACAGAAAAACTGCAACAGAAGGAAAAATTAGAAAAAAAGGAATTTGATGACAAAATAGCTGTTCTGAAAAAAGGTAATGAGGATCTTTCAAGGCAAATTTCTGATTTACAGAACGAAAATAGCAGGGAAAAGAAAAAGAACGCAGTACTTACATATGTATCAATAGGTCTTGGTATTCTTTCGGCTGTCTTGGGAGTAATCGCATTTATCATATAAAATAATACAAATCGCGCTTATCCCGCGACAGCCCATTAAAGGAACCCGAAATCCCGATAATCCTCCGGCAGAAACCTATGGTAGATGATGTGCCCCGGCTCCAGCGCAAAGCAGTACAGATACCCGTCGGGGCGCCCGTCCTCGAAATAGACCAGATAATCGAACTCGCCGTGGCTGACGGACTCCGCGTGCACCGCGGGCGAATAGCGGCGGAAAACCTCCAGAATTTCCTGCATAGTGCAGCCATGCCGGGAGACGGTCTGCACCAACTCCGAGATAAAGGGACTTTCGCTCTGGCGCTCATGGACATACTCCGTCCCCTCCTCCGGAATGGAAAAGCAGAAGCGGTCCCCGCTGCGGGAAATATCGACAAGCCCCAGGCGGTCTTTGACCTGCTCCGGGAAGGCGAGAAGATGGCGCTCCATTTCCTCACTGTCAAATGCAGCATGTAAAATATGATTCAAAGAAGAGAGCGGATAGTACAGGCGAATCCGCTCCTTTTTATATCCGAGCTTGGCCTGCTCCTCCAGAATGAGGTCGGTCAGGTTCTGCTCCAGCTTATTATATGACATAGCGCAGCGCTTCCTTTCTGTCCGGACATTGCCGGAAAATGGGGCGGGGCGTGCGCCCCACAAAAGAGTATAGCAGTTTTAGGCGGAGAAAACAAGAGAAAACCGGGGAACGGCTCTAGTCATTCCCCGGCAAAATCCCTCTATTTTATTTTATCCATTTATCGAAGTCCACATCGCCCAGCACCATCGCCGGATACAAATCGCCTCCCGCGAGCAGGGGCGGCTCCTTCTCCGCGTTTTCCTTCGACACCCGCTTGCGCTGTCCCGGCTCCAGCTTAATGACGCCGCAGCTCGCCCTCGCGTACAGCGTCCCGTCGCCTATGTTTTCCAAAAACAGGGGCGCGTCATTCGTTTCCTCCTCATAAAATTCAATATTTTGATAATGCGGAAAATATCGCAGGTCAACGCCGTTTTCTACCGGCACGTCCGTGTCCTTCCTCACATTCATGATCAGAAAGCTGTCCTGATAAATTCCGATATGGGGCACTGCCATATACGCCAACGGCTCGCCGCCAGACGAACCGTCCGCCGGCACATAGTAGAGAGAGTGAAAATAGTACTCGCAGAAATTCGCCAGCACGAGCAGGACATTCCCCTGCTCGATCGTGGGACGAGAGAGCTTTCCCCGGTACTTCTCCCTTATGGCGGGATAGTCCGGAAGCAGATCCGGAGCCTCATCCTGTCTGTCAAAATTACAGTATTCCAGCGGACAATGGTATATGCTGTTTCTGGTGGTAATGACCGCCTCGGCATTTTCCTCATCTATGAGAATATTTTTTATCTGCGATGTCGTCGCAATGCTCGCGTCACAGAGCCTTTCATGCCCCGTCACAACTCCCGTCGCCACCCTCATAGTCTGCCCGCTGTACTCCCGCTCAACAACGCACCAGTTGTGCAGCTGCAGCTTTTGTTTTTCATTTTCCATAACACAGTCTCCTTTCCTTTTAAGTTCCATTTTCCATCACGCGACCGCCAGACGCCACTTCTTTCCCTCCGTGTTGTAAAATTTAGATGGCGATTCGCTTTTCGTAAACGCCCTGGATACTTTCTTCAATCATTCGTTTATATGACATGCTTATTCCTCCTTCGTTTTCCTGTTCAAATCCCCAGACTGCTGCAACAGCTCATGAAACTCCAGCACGCCCCTGTTGATGTCGCAGATTTCCAGCACGCCGTCCGCCCTGTCGTACTTTGCCACAAAGGCGACCGTCTCCCAGTACCTTCTGGCGTCGCAGATTTCGTCGCAGTCGAGCACGAGCGCGAATACCTTCTCGGCGGCGAACACGTCCGTCCTTCCCTGCCTTAAGATGTCCCCGTTCATGTCCATCACCTCGTCGCAAAAGACCGCGTCCTCCAAAAGCTCTGCAAGCGTCGGATACTTGACCGACATCCAGTTCGCGTACCGCCATTTCCCTTCCATATAAAAGAGACCATAGATCGGGTATTTTCGGAATGTGTTCGTAAAATTGTTTTTCCCGTTGACAAGAACCTGAACATCCGGCGCGCGCGCGACGTCCTCATCCGGCGCCCCGCAATCGCGCAGATAATCCGCCAGCGTCGTCTGCGTCGGCTCAAAAAGATATTTCTCCCTGTAATCCTCCGGGAATACCTCCGCGTCCAGCTCGCGGGACAAATAATGCACCCGGCGCTCCAGATCGATCAAAAACCACCGAAATTCCTTCCCCGACATCTCCTTCGACGAGCGTCCCGCAATCCGCACCTCCACGCCTTTCTCCGCGACATCGACATAACACACGCAATCCCCGTAGTCCCCCCGCACATATATGTCCCTCTTTTTCAATACAGGGAGCAGCCACTTCGCCAGGTCGTAATCGCACCACTTTCCCACGACGATGTTCGCGCGCATTTCATAGAGCGCAAGACAGGCAAGCTGGAGCGGGTAATTCAGAAATGTCATAAATTTCTCCTCGTCCCAGTCTTCCGCCTCAAGCGTGTAATTTCCCTTGTAGTGCACGCCGAAGCCCTCCAGATAATCCTTTACCTCCGGATTCTGAAAAAAGACCTCGCCCTCCTCCCACTCCATAACCCGGCAGAGCTCCTCCTGCACATCCCGCGGGCTGCCGTAGCAGCGATAGTGTTCAGGCAGGCCGTCCCAGCTTTCCGTAACAATAAGCGCCATTGTTTTTTCCTCCTCATAAAATCCTTTCACGAATATTAAACCACATCTTCCGTGGTAAAAACTGCCATATTTGTCATTTTTATTGATTTTTAAAAAACTTTGAGGGAGCTCCCCGCTTTCCGTCTTCTGCCTGTTTGTCGAAAGCGGTGGAAAATTTAAGACTTGACAAAGGAGAGATGAAATTATAGAGTTATTTGGAATTTTTAATTACCGCGAAGCTCTGCCTGCCGATTGCTGAGTTGATTACGGAGATTTCAGATGATAAAAACAAGCTGGAAAAATATAAAAGCTGCTGAAATGATTATCTGCAGAATATTTTATCTCCATATTAAAATTTGCAGCATCCAGCCTATACAAGCAAATTCCTGGTAATTTTTATCGTTTCCAGATCTTTTGCTTTTTCATCGGAACTGAGTTCATCAAAAGCGATCAGATCTTTATGTATCCGCTTTACATCATCCCGATTTTTACCGTTTTCAGGGATTCCCCATGTATAATAATTCAGAAACATAAACCTGCACCATCTTATATGCTCCAGTTCCGCCTGTTCCGCTTCACTTACCTTGCTATTCAAATCACACAACACTTCACCAAAATCAGCTGCGGAGATATTGGATGCCTTAAGAAAACCGGAAAGAGCATTCCAATTTTTTTCAGTCCCATAAAGATTTGCATAATAGTCATTTAATGCAATCGCTTTATGAATCAATCCGCATCTTCTGATGTTTTCGTCTGTAAAGACTACTTCTTCCCTTCCGAAAGGTCTGATATTGCCATATGAAAAATACGAGACTATGTCTCCTTTATGTGGAGAATAATAATATATCTCCGATTCCCCGGCCTTTACCACTATAGTCTGCAGTGTTTCAGAATCGGGAATATCCGAAACAATAACAATATCTGCTTTATCTATCACATCCCAGATAGCAGAATCGTCTCTGCCATAATAAAGCAGCTCATCATCATTCATGAGTTTTAACCCATCATGCCTGATGTGGAATATACTATTATCAGCAATGACATGGTATCTGATTTTCTGATTGCGCGAAAATAAATTAAACTGTAATCCAGTAGAAATGATAACACCTGAAAGTGTGTTCCCACCCCATATTACTAAATCAAAGTTATCTTTTCCTTTGTTCCATAAAGATATTTCTTTCCAAAGAATTCTGGCAATAGAACTGTTTACATCAAAAACAGTAATATCTCCCACCAAATTTAAGAAGCCCCCCTCTATATCCTTTATTCCAATATAAACTTTTTTCTTTGAAAGGTCACTCTTATGTTCTTCATAAAATTGCAGATTCTTTTTATCGTCGGAAAACATAATAATATGTTCTCGCGCATAGTTCTTAAACTTGTCTCCCGGATAAATGGCACTTACATCTTTATCGAAACGGATACCATTATTATCGTCAGAATATACCGAAACACTATCTTTCTTCCCCAATAAATGAATCCTATTCCTTATAGATTGCCACGCGCTTTGAAGCGCGCATATTATCGCCGTTGCAGTCACCAGAGGAGCTGACCATCGGGCTATTTCAATGTATAAATTATATACATTGGAAACAGGGCCTATAAAATATAACGCCAAGGCAGCATATAAAGCATTTGAAAACATTTCCCCTGATATAATATATCCTGTTGTACCTATTACCAGCGGCAAAAAAGCCAATACTGGAAATAATTTCTTTACCATACCTTAATTCACTTCTTTTCTGCTGATGATGCGATTCAACCGTTTTTAACCTACAGTGAATCCATTAATGCTTTAAGCGCAATACCGTCCTTTGTTTTCCAGTAGGCCGGTCCATTTAAAGTTTCTACTCTGGACACTATATTATTCCTCTTGCGATAAAGGTTAATCGCATCTACTCCCGCCTGCGAGGACGCCTTGTAAAAGCCGATCTTTTCCCCTTTTGCATTGTGATATGGCCGGCGTTCCTCATCCAGTAATAGCATATAACATTCCTTATCCTGTGGGTCGTATTCTGCAATCGCATAATAACACACGCCGTCATACTTCATAATAAACTCTGTTCCGTTTTGAATCTTCCCGGCATTGTATAAATCCGTAAAGCTCACAAACCTTCTCTGAATATTAGATTTAGGAGTCCTCCCGAATTTCTTTTCATCAAGCGACAGAAAGATCTCATCTAATATGCTCTGATAATGCGTATATACAACACAGGATAATCTGGAATCTTTGAGATAATTATCACTCTGCTCCACATCATCAAAAATCTCATCCAGCACTTCTGAATATCTATCATATATTTCATTACACAGTTGAATATTGACCAACGCCATGGGAGCGCCATGTCCCGGTTCTCGCAGATTGTTCGCATACTGCTCCAGCAAATATTTTCCATCCTTGTTTAATTGAGGATGCTCTATGCACTTTGCTATCACATAATCATAAAATTCCTGATATGTAATCTGCGTATAGCTTCTATCATATGGTTTTTGCTTTGGGTCAGGCGTGATAAACAGGCAGATGACCTTTTGTCCGCTTTTCCGGTGTTTCTCGACATAATCCCTGTAATCCCTAGTCTGTCCCACATCCGTTCCGTTCATATTCTCCCTGGCTTTGACCTTATTCTCTATCACAAGGATCAGTTCCTCATTCTCTCCGTACACGTCTATGGAACGTTTTTTTCCATCGGCGGTAGAAAAAGTCCTCTCCGTCTCAAAACGCATGGTATCCAAATTCATCTCGAAAACCGTTTGCACAGACAGTTCTTCCGTTTCGCTCTTTATCATATAGAGAAAAAGCAGCCTGACCAGAGGATAATGTCCAAGACAGAGACTTGAATTAGGATCCAGCAACCAGCTCATGAACGCACTGTGCCAATGTTCCGTATGCGTCTGTCCAACGATCGTAAATACATTTGTCTTTTCCTGAAAATATTTCAGCTGTTGAAACTGTCTGCTGGAAACCAGCGTTTCTATCTGCTCTATATTCAACAAAAAACCCCCTTTCCTATATCCGCTCCGGTCTGTCAGAATCACAGAAGGCTGCCAAGTCCTTCTTTCCCATTGCCCGAACCGAATGTATTGCGAATCTTCACTGGTATATTGTTTTCTGTCCCTGACAGGGAATCCGATTCAGACACTTTCTTCAGCTTCCCAGTCTTTATCTCCCCTGGCATGCTGACAGAACCCCCGCAGAGCACATTAATCAGAGTAGATATTTTATCACATTCGTAGTCCTTCACGAAGCGGTCATGCACTATATATCCGCCTGCCTTCAGTTCCTCCTTCATTTTTTTAGCAGGCAGCAGTTTTCCAAAGCCTGCGGCCTCCTGCGCAGCTTTGCTATCCTTTTTCACGATGCAGCTCTTTGATTCCCCATCCCACTCAAGCATAGCATCGGCACCCTTCAAAGTCTTATAACGCCATATGCCGATTGACGGAGTATCGCCTAATCCGCCCCCAAGCGACGGCTCAATCAGACCGTCGTCTTTCGATTCCGGCTCGGTAAAACCAACCTGATTCGATTCAGACACTTTCTTCAGCTTCCCACGCCTTATCTCATTGGGCATACTAACGGAGCCCCCGTAGAGCACATTCATCAAAGTGGATATCTTATCACATTCGTAATCTTTCACGAAACAATCATCCACTATGTATCCGCCTGCCTTCAGCTTCTCCTTCAGATCCTTAGCAGCCGGTACAGAAGTTGCAAAGTTTACGGCTTCCCTCGCAACTTTGCTGCCCTTTTTCACAATACAGTCCTTTGACTGCCCGTCCCACTCAAGCAGGACATTGGCGTCCTTCGAATTATAACGCCATAGACCAACTGACGATTCCAGCGGTTCACAGACGGTTTTCGCTCCTGCGTTCCATAGCTTTTCATCCGTATCTTCCGCTGAACCTGCGTCGCTATGATTATCGGAAGATGAAATCGTTTTCCCTTGATTTTGATATGCATTCTCATCAATTTCTGTAGGCTTGTCTGACTTTACTAGATCTTTATCAAAAACATCTCCGTACCCCATCGCATTTAATTTGTCGTAAACAGCATCCACTATATCTTTGTTCACGCCATCTATATTATTCATATTAATACCCGAAAGAATCATTGTTATCAATTCTGCATTATTTTTTTTGTTCAAGTAAATCTTACCTTCAGATTTATCTGAATCATAAGGTATAATAGGCTCTTTAGAACGAGAATATAATCTTCTTGCCCGCTCTTTATATCTAATTATATCTTTAGACATAAGGTTTTCAAAAAGATCATTAAACACCTCTAATTCTCGATCCCACAAATCATTGGTACTATTGTCTGGAAACCTTCGAGTTCCCAAACCCGTATTACCATAATCCCTACAATCCTCATTACCAATATATATAGGCAATATAGGTGTTGGTGCACTGTCTATATCCTCACAAGCAGACATTAATTCCATAAGTGTCGCATAGCTGGTTTTATAGTTTGGGCTTACAAAAGCTAATACAGCCCTACAATTATCATCACTCATATTGTCTTGAAACTGTGTCAACCAAGAATCAGATCCCTCGTCAAATTTAGTATCAAAATACACCCGCAGACCTTTTTTCATACATAACTCATAAACAATTTCATACAATACTTTCTTCCAATCCTTAGAACTGTAGCTTATAAATACATACGGTTTGCCATCAGAATTTTTAACAATACTCCCCCTTTGTTCTAATTCACGAATATGTCCACCTTTCGCATCTTTCTTTCGTTCTTCTTTTACATTGCTCATTTAACTATTCTCCTCCAAAAACAAATCGTTCCTTTCTTACTTGCCTTTCTCTTTGTGATATAAATCTCCAAGATAAATAAAATCATAGGTGTCTTCTTTACCAGAAACAGTAAATGAAAATCTCTTGGTAAAATCCTGCGTTTTCTCAAACATCTGTATATCCAAATCAAATTCTAAATCACGAGGATCCGTAGGATCATAACAAAGTCTTGAATTTGCTATCTTGAATTCAACCGGAAACTTATCTTCCCATAAATCTATTTTATTTTTCCCAATGATCAAAAACCTCCTATAATCTGTATATCCTAAGTCCGCCAAACATCTTAAGCATAGTCAGCATACATTCCATCGGGTCTTTATCCTTGTCCTGCGTTTCCTTATCCAGTCTTTCGTAGTTCTGCTGCGCCGCTTCCTCCGATACCGTAAATCCTGCAAAGCCCGGGATCATATCCATATGCTTCCGCTCAAAATCGCGTTTGGCTTTTTCGGGCGTTCCATATGTCCAGCCCATATCATAATGCTCCTGAAGCCATCTGTGGTGCTCCGCTTTGCCTATCTTGACAAGTTCTTCCTCGGTGAATGACTCAACCTGTTCAAAATCAACTTCTTTATCATGATAAAAGCACCCGATCATGTTCATGTATTTTGCAAACGATTTCGCCTGATTAATATTGGACAATTTATATTCCAGCGAAAGATTCTTGAAGCTTTCCGTAAATTCAGCCACAACTTTGCTGTCGCTTAAGTACTGTTCTTCCTGTCCGGCCTTCTTTGCCCTTTTCCAGCCGTCACTGCTCCAGCGTCCGTTTAGTATGATGGCAAAATTGTATAGATTAATAAAATTACTGTCGGACAGATAGCTTCGATTTCCGGCGTGAATATGCTCAGCTATTCCGGTCTCCACATCCAAATGAATCTCGGTCAGGTCTACGATCCGTTCTATGTCCTCCTGAAAGCCCGAAACGCCATTCTTTCTAAGATACATTCCGGAATACGCTTTCAATCCTGGTGCTTTTCCCTTTTCGGGATTTTGAAGCCACTCAATATATCCGTCTTTAAACTGATTGATCTTGTCCATCTCTCTTTCATCAAACAGATAAATCGCTTTAATATCGTTTCCGGAAAAATCAAAGGAACATCCCATCGGATGCAGTTCCTTCTTGGAATTTCTTCCGTAAGCGGTTCTGTCCCAGCACTGCAACTCATCACAAAGCATAAGCATATATGCAAGTGGATGCAATGCAGCCCTGAACGGTTTATTCCCCTCACTCTTATAATGAGCGATACAGAATTTGTAGAGGCTGTTATGCATTAAGATAGCAGTCAGTGCATCCAAGTATTCAGGCCTCATTTCAATATCCATTTCTTCGAACAGCTTCCTGAACAGGATCGTCGCGCTGAAATACGCATGATCCATAAAATGGTTGAACTCATTGGGCTGCTTCGGTTTTTCTACAAGAAATGTCCGCATCTGCTCCTCGGAAAAGCCGTACTCCTTTCCCATTTTTACATACAAAATATAGGCAAACACATCGTTTGTTGTATCGAATTTTTTCCCTTCACAAATCCTTGACAGCACATCCTTAACCTTATCATCTATTGTGATAACGCTCTCCAGCTCATGATATGCCATAAATGGCCTGTTCTCTCTTTTGTCTCCCTCAACCTCAAAATACGAACATACCTGTTCAAAGGGCAGTTCAAAGGGATAACCAATATCATGGAACAAGGAGCACAATCCCCAATACTGCAGGTAATGAGCCGCAGCAGCTTTTTCATCATCTATCCCGTAATGTTTCTTGTACTCTTTTCTAAATATCTCATTTGACTGATAAATTGCCATTCCCAGAACAAAAACATAAACCGAATGAGAATAGTGGTCTCTGTGCTTCATAAGAAGTCCGCTTCCATTTGCTTCAAACTCGGAAAGCAGTTCTATCATTCTTCTGGTCTTCCGATAGTCTCCGACAAACATCTCAAGATAGCAGAAATATACATCAAAAGCGTCTTCTTTTTTCCCAGATTTCAGAAAACGGTCTACCGCATTTTCAAGGCATAATCTGTCGATATCCTTTTCCATATTGAATGGAATCTGATTTGCTTTAAGGCCGGTACCGTCAAAATCAAGATTGTCATTCAATATGGATATCGCCCTGCATTTATCAAACCGCAGTCCCTCGCAATATTCCCTGATAAATGAAAGCGCAGCACCTTCAAGCGATTCCGGTGCGTAGTCATGTTTCTTGATCAAATCATTATTTAGCATTGTGTAACTCATAATTATCCCCTTGCTCATCATTGTATTTACTCGTGTTATATGTATGCATCAAAGTTATTTTATCACATACTGGTCTAAATTGCACGTATTTTTTGAATTCCTCTGGTTTTGAATTCCTCTTATCCCCATTTACTTTAGAACGGCAAACACGGTCAGCCCCGGAGCCTCATTCCTCTCATCATACACCGCGCGCATCCCATTCTCAACCTGCAGCTCCTCCTCCAAATGATCCGCGATGAGATTGTAATCGCACAGCGTCATATTGTGCCCAATCGCAAACAAACCGCTCACTTTCCGTCCGCCCGCCATCTCCCGCAGCCGTCCGCACAGGCTGTCTGCCATATCCGAAAGCTGCTCGACGTCCCCGCACTCCTCAGTCACAATACATCCTTTTCGTCCCTCCATAAAATCTCTGATATCTATGTGGTCGACGGCGTTCACTCCCACTCCCATTCCCTGAAGAATACACATAAGATCTTTTACTCCTGCGCACGCCTCGTCCAGATTCGCCACTTCAAAGCAGGTCTCTCTGCGCTCCGAATCCCATTGGAATACCAGCTCCCCCGCCGGGCGGAAAATAATCTGCATATCCTCATCGTGTAAAGAAGATTCTCTCCGTAAAATATCTGCGTATTTGTAACCATCATCTAACATTTGAAATTCCTCCATTCAAATCAAAAATCATGTCAGCCCACAAATCCTAATTTCGTCTTATGGGTAACTGCTCCTCTCTGCGCTGCGTCTCCGAGCTTCAGCTGCTCGACCGCGTTTTTCACGTCCACCGCGAGGATCTCCGATAACATCTGGTCCGTTATCTCCTCCTCCGGTACGTCGGCAACCCGCTGCGCTACCTCGGCAACCGCGTTTTCAAACAGGCTTCTCGCCTCGCGTCCGTTTCCGAAGTCCGGCGCGTTCCTGCGCTCCTCAAAATACTCCCTCGCAACGGCATCCGCGTCCTCGCCGACCGTGTACTGTTCCATTTTTGCTCTGTGCATAAAAATATCTACCATCTCGTCCGCGCTGTAAGAATTAAAAGATATGGTCGCGTTGATTCTGCTTTTAATCCCCGGATTGATGTCCAGAAAATCCTTCATCCGGTTATCCTTTTCCGACACATCCGTTCCGCCGTATCCCGCGAACAGGACCAGCCGATCCTCCCCGTGCTTTTCCAGCTCGCTGACAAGCTGCGCGACCGCCTCCTGGCTGAAGGAATCATACTCTCCTTTCGCTCCCGCCGCAATCGAGTAGGCCTCGTCGATAAAAATGACGTCGTTCTCCTCAAAAATCTTTGCCACCTTCGGCGCGGAGTGTCCGACATATTGTCCCTTGAGCTCTGCTCCGTTGATGGCGATAAATTCGCCGCCCTTCAGGAGCCCTTCCTCTGCCATAATGTCTCCCAAAATCTCCGCGATCGTCGTCTTTGCCGTGCCGGGCGCTCCGACCATCATAAACACGTTGTGATAAAAGCTGTTCTTCATCCCTCTTTCCCTGCGTCTCCGATGGAATTTCATCGTCCGAACGATTCTTTTGACCTGCTTCTTTACGTCTTCCATTCCGATCAGCTCATTCTCCAGCCTGCTCATGGCCTTCCCTTCTTTTTTCTCCTCATCCATTTTGGCAAACATTTTTAATTTGTTCAATATTTTAAAATGCTTTTCCTCAAGCTCTGCGCCTTTTGGAATATTCCTTGTGACATAATCGATGGCTTTTCCGATGAACGACGGTTCGTTCTTCCTTTTTTCCCCGGTTATTTTTCTCACAACATTATCAACAGGAAATTTCTCCGTCAGAGCATACCCTTTTTCCTCAACAAAGTTTTCAAAGAGATTGGCCCGATAATTCTTCATCGTCTCCTCGTCCGCTCCTATGTTTACGATCTCTGCGGCGAACTCAAACGCGACCTCAGATAATTGTTCGAGAACATCTTCCTGGTCATGTTCTCTCCAACATTCATGAATCATGCCAGCGTCCTCATCCTTTACCCGGATGATGAAAACATGCTTATTCTCTCGATATCTTTTAAGCTTATCCACCGTGATACGATCGCTCTCTCTTGCAACAAAGCATATGCTCTCCTTCAGCGCGTAGTACCAGCCCGGCATATTGTTCTGCCCGCTTGCGGCTCCTCCGTACATGAATGAATTTTGCGGGGCAAAATTTACCATCGGGAACATCATTGACAGACTCTCGTACTTTACCACTGGGATTTTCCACGGATCCTCCTGCCACCTCCCCTCTCCGTCGGTGAAGCATGAATCAATCCCGTCGTCTTCCGTGTCAAACATGTATTCCTCACACTCATCGTCGGATTCGCAATCATCCTCCCAATCCTCCCAGCTGTCGAGGCACTCTCTTGCTTCATCCTCCCGGTTGAAAAAGACCGCCAGATAGTCCACGGCCATCAGCCCTTCCTCAACACTGTTACAATTGATGATCACACACTTGGGAGGTTTCTTCTGGCTATCGATAATCTCCATCAGCTCCTTAAACTGCGCCGCTCCATTCCCCACATCTTTGCGGAGCGCATCGGGCTCTAAGTCCCTAAAGGGTCTCAAATAATCCATCCCCTGATTGCTTCCGTTCAGATAGGCAACCCTCACCTCCGGCTGCAAAATATTCAGTTTTTTCATGCCGTATCCTCCTTCTTTATTTTATTATTTTTATTTCTATATGTAAAATTTTTCTTCTTGAATTTTACATTCTTCATGATAAACTATTCCGTTTGAAAAAAATTGACGAATTCGTCATTTTTTGCTATTATTTTAAAAAAACATCAGAGAAAGGGTGAATACACTATGAACAGCCAGAGTCAAAGCGCCGGACAGGCCGCCTCCTTTAATAACTTCCAGGATACCGGACAGAGCGCTTCTTTTAATAAAGAATACACAGAACTTATCAAGTACTTTCAGCCGTTCTTAGCTCTCTATGTATTGAAAACCGCCACGGACAAGGATTGTGTCCTATCGATTGCCGATGTGTTCGACAAGATGTGTTTCCTGATTTCTGACTTGGACGGCGTTTCTTGCGACCGCACGCTCCGCAGACACCTTGAGCATTTCTGCAGGCTGGAGGACCGCCAGGGCAAGGACGCGGCGTTTGACAAGCTTTTTCAGCTTTTGGCGTTCGTCTGCGGCGGCAGCGTCCGCACCGCTCGTCCGCCGAAGTCCCGCAAGGGAAATTCCGCCAGTCCGCTAAAATCCCGCAAAGGAAGTTCCACCCGGTTGCATCGCCGGTACTATTTTGAGCCGATTCTCTCGAAAAGCGATATGGACATGCTTTTCGGAATCATACGCAGCAGCCGCTATCTCTCTAAGGAAGAAAAAGATTTCCTTCTCGCCCGTCTGCGGGTTCTGCAGCCGGCTTGCGACAAAAAAAATCAAGGACTCGTTCCGGATCAGATTGAAGCTCTTCCCGACAGGCCCAAACCGCCCAGGCGGAAGTCGACCGGCCTGCCCGTAAAGCCGTCCCAATTTCTCTCGAACATACAGTGCGTCTATGAGGCGATTGAGCGAAAATGTCAGATTGAGGTAATCTACGGCATCTACGACATGAGCGAAAGCGGGAGAGTCAGCTTTCACGCCAGGAATCCGAAAAAGCCCTATATCCTCAACCCCTATGCGACGATGTGGAACGAGGGAAAGCATTATCTGATTGCCACCCACAAAAACCATGACAATCCGACTCATTTCCGGCTGGACCGGATCGTGTCTGTTAAGCTCCACAGAGAGACCGACGCAAACGGGGACCTAGTAGAGGCAAAGCGGGCTCCCGTTCCGGCGCTCCTTAAACGTTATTTCCGCAGAAAAAAATCCGGCGTCTATGAATTTGACGCCATCCAGTATGCCAATACCTATCCGGAAATGAGAATCTATCAGAATGAAAATTTGGTGGACTGCCGCTTTTTGTGCGCACCGGAGAGTCTTCAGATATTGGTGGATTATTTCGGGGAGAATATTTCGCTGGAGAAACAGCCCGTTTCTAAGGAGCAGGAAAATCCGGACGGGGACGCTCCCTTCGAGAGCCGTCTGGTCGCCACCGTAAAAAATGTCCAGTACGATAACGCCCTGGGCTTCTGCGTCATGATGTCCGACCAGCTAAAGCTCGTCTCGCCCCCAGAGCTGGTGGACGACGTCTATAAAAAGCTGACCGGCATCGCGGAGAAGTATAAGCCTTGAAAAGGGGGGAAGGGTATAGCGGAGAAGTATAGCCTTGAAAGAGGAAGGGGAGGCATCATGCCTCCCCTTTTAGCTCCTCAATCGCGTAAAGCGGCAGGTTGATTAACCCGTCCTCCCTCCGGTAATCCGACATGGAGGCGCGGACAGCAATTTCCGGGGAATATTTCTCCCGGTAGATTTTCAGGCTCTTTGCCCTTAGATTTGTTTCTGCCTTGACCTCTATGGGAATGACGCGCTCTCCAGAATCCACTACAAAATCCACCTCGCAGGAATTCCGGTCGTTGGTGTAATAATAAACTCCCAGTTCTTCCACGGCTTTTAGCTGCTGACACACATACTGCTCCGTCAGCGCCCCCTTAAATTCTGTAAAAAGCCTGCTACCATCCAAAAGAGCGCGAGGGCTCAAATCCGCCATACACCCTAAAAGCCCCACATCCACAATAAATAATTTAAAAGCCTTCATATCCTCATAGGCCCGCAGCGGAATACCCGCAGCTCTCACGCGGCTGATCCGGTGAACCAGTCCGCAGTCGCAGAGCCACATAATAGCCGTCTCATATTCTCTCGCTCTCGCGCCCTCGCGCACCATACCATAGATAAATTTTTTATTCTCCTTGGCAAGCTGTGAGGGAATACTATTCCATACCATGCGGATTTTGGGCACGATTCCCGCAGGCGCGTGCTTGGAAAAATCCTGCTCGTAAGCGAGCAGAATCCGCTTCTGAATCTCCCTGACTTCCCCAAAATCCTTTTCCTCCGCAAAGCTCTGCACGGCCTCCGGCATCCCTCCCACAAAATAATACTGTTTCAGCGCATGAATATAGGTAGAACTGAAAGCGGTTATCATGGAGTAATCCCGCCTGTCCAAAAGCGTGGCAAACCGCTCTCCCTCCGTCGCCATCAAAAACTCCCTGAACGACAGGGGATACAGCCGCAAAAAGTCCACCTTGCCCACGGGAAATGACGTCCCCCCGTGTAGCGCGATGCCAAGCAGAGAGCCCGCGCAGACAATGTGATATTGCGGCGCCTCCTCATAAAAATATTTGAGAGAGGACAGGGCTCTGGGCACTTCCTGTACCTCGTCAAAAATAAGCAGCGTACTGTCCGGATTGATTTTCCGCCCCGCGTACAATTCGAGCCCCATAATCAGACGGTCTGTATTCAGATCTGTGGCAAACAGCTCCTCCATTCTGGAATTAGAGTCGAAATTTATATATACCATGTCTTCGTAGGCGATGCGCCCGAACTCCTTCATAATCCACGTCTTGCCAACCTGCCTTGCCCCCTCAATAATCATTGGCTTGCGACGTCGGCTTTCTTTCCATTTGTATAGCTTTTCTAAGGCAAATCTGTACATAGGCACACCTCCGGCACATTTGTTCGTACTTTATTATACCCGTTAATGC
Organism: uncultured Lachnospiraceae bacterium; assembly: GCA_947631075.1. Classification (GTDB taxonomy): domain Bacteria; phylum Bacillota; class Clostridia; order Lachnospirales; family Lachnospiraceae; genus Eubacterium_F. Next base: position 5,091 of record CANRJU010000002.1, on the reverse strand, counting down.
CAAAAATTACAACGAAAAATGTGATGGAATGCCAAAAATTACAGGAAAATGAGCGAGAATTCGCCACTTTTTACAACGAACTTTGAGAAGGAATTACAAAATTCAGATGTCCGGCAACCTGACAGCCTCCTGCCAAATTACGGAAGCAGATAGCTTCTCCGCCGTCTTTGCAACTTCATCTTAAAGCAATCTCAAAAGCTGTACAAGCTCATGCGGATCATCTGGATTTGATGTAGTCTGCCTAGTATCAAACTGTGAAAAACGATTGTTACGGTAGAAAGACAGCAGTTTTTCTTCATTTTCCGCTTCTAAAAATGCTACTATGCCACCAAGCATATATTGTGCGTCTTCAATCACAGTCCATGCCAGTTCAATAAGTTCTTTTCCGGTAATATCTTCATTTCTACCATCAGCATAATTTTTTCCAAGCTGCGCAATAAGATAAGCAGACATTGTATAAGTATCTGACTTCTCATCTAATTCGCTAATCCGCAACAGTTTTCTCTTAACAGTGTTGCTTACCGTTTCGCCCCTAATAGTCAAAGGTTTCAAAGCTATCGTAAAATAACCAACTAATTTCATGCTGTTTAACGAAAAAACAAGATATGTAACAGACTGACTCTTTTTCGTAAACTCGATAGCGCTATCTTTCAAAAAGCGTTCGACATCATGATTTTGTGGACAAGAAAACTCGGAGATTTCACGAATAAGCCTGTCCTCTCCGAGTTTCGGATTCTCACTATTAAGATATTGGCGAATATTGGTTACTAAAAATTTATCTTCTATCTGCATCCGCCTTCTCCTTTTTCTCTAAAAATTCTATCAATTCCGCTTCATCCTTGACAAACCGCGCTGCCACAGGGGTGCGCACAGGACGGTTTTTGGCAGATTCTTCAATCGCATTGACGAACATCTCCACCTGCTCCTTGCCGGAAATGACAAAATTTTTTGTGATGCTTGAAGACGCCATAATAAACACCTCCTTTGTCAGTATGGCTCACTCTTTATCTAATTATATTTTATAATGTTTCCGCCGATTTTGCAACTTCTTCTTAAAGCAGTCATTTTTCGCACAGCCAATCTCCTTTTTATACAGCACGCCGGCATACAGCTCATATCCCCGCCGCAGCAGCTCAATCGCAACGATATTCTCGATCATCCTGCCATAGTCCGCATTTTTCGTCCCCAATTTGGCATTAATGTGAACAATATTTGCATTATCCCCGTTCTATTTCGCAAAATCAATATTTTTTCAAAATTGCGAAATAGAACTCTGATTTGCCGACGCCCGTCTCCTCCCCCGCCTTCTTTCCTAATAAATCTCCTCCTTCAGAACATCCACCACGTTATCCCGCCGTATCTTGCGAATGGCGTAAATCATAGTCGCGAACACCACGGCGAACACGCTCCCCGCCGCGATGGCGAACGTGTACCACGGCACATAAAAGCTTATTTCCATGCCCTCGGCCGTCGCCTTCCACATCAGCGCCACGACGCCCAGGGAGACGGGAAGCCCGTAAACCAGTCCCTTCATGCCATACAGCAGGCACTCAAAATAGGACATCCGGCGAAGTCCCTTCCACGTCATTCCCACGGAACGGAGCATGGCAAATTCCCGCTTCCGAAGCATCACATTCGTGGAAATCGTGTTGAACACATTGGCCAGGGCGATCAGCGAAATCAGGACAATAAAACCGTATGAGAACACATTCAGCACGGTCATGCCCGCCCGGCTCGTCCGCAGCTCCTCCGCCTTATTATATATGTGATAATTGTCCTCCCGAATTGTCTCCATCGCGGTTTCCGTGCGCTTCGGATCGTCCGAGTTAAAATTCATGTAGCACCATGCGCCCGTCTGGGAGATTCCCCCGGAATTCTCCGGCAGCACCGCCTTCATCGCGCTCATGGGATAATACAGAATTAACCCGATTCCCCTGCTTGAACGGATCGGATCCGGCACCTCATCCATGACTGCTCCGATTGTCAGCTCGCGCGGCTCAGCCGCCTCCCCGTCCTCGTCTTCAAATCCCGCTAGCTCAATCGTTTCCGGCGATTCATTCAATATCGGGCCGATTACGATTTTCTCGCTTTCCTCATCCATCGTCTTGTACAGGTCGCACACGGCCGCCATCGGTTTTTCCGGATTCATATACCGGGATGGGTCCTCTCCCTGCTCACTCAAAAACGCCTCGAACTCCTCGTCCTCCACAAATATCAAATGTGTGTTGAAAAATACCTTCTTCCCTTTTTCCTCGGTGTCTGCCGATTGCTTCCGCGCCATATCCGTCAGATTTTTCTCCGGCACGACCGCCGTCATATTCATAAATTCATAATAATAGCTGCTCTCGGTGACTCCGTCTGCCTCTGAGAGCTCATGGAACACTTCTTCCGGTTTCCCGCTCCGGATTTTTCTGCCCAGGCACGACACCTGGATATCATACGCGTAATCCTCCGTCTCCGCCTGTACGGCGATGGACATATAATCGCACAAGCTGCTGGCGGACACGAACAGCACGACGCTGACAAACAGAGACAGCACGGTGGCGCGATATTTCCGCCTGCTCCTCTTGTAATTTTTCGAGGCAAGCACTCCTTCCAGCCCGAACAGCTTTTTCGTCAGGCGGGACGTCCGCAGCCTGCGCGGCTTCACCGCGATGTCCTCCGTCTGCCGGATTGCCTCGACCGCGTTTAATTTCATGGCTTTTCGAGCGGGCAGCCAGGCCGATATGAGCACGGTGGCAAATCCCAGCGCCGCCGCAAGCGCGACAGCCCACAGCGCCGCCGACAGATGGATCGTCATGCCGCTCTGTCCTGTCACCGATCCCGCAAACAGCGAAAATTCATCCTGAAGAAAATAAAATGTCACTCCCATGCCGCCGAGCCCCAAGAGCACGCCCAATGGGATTCCCGCAAGGCTCACGGCCGCCGCCTCAAATAAAATGCTGGATCTCAGTTGCTTTCTGGTAGCCCCCAGCGAGGACAGAAGTCCATACTGCTTTTTCCTCTCATTGATCGAGATGGAAAAAGAATTGTAAATGAGGAAAATAGAGCCAAACATAATAATGCCGAGCAACACCAGCAAAAGCAACAAAAGTATCATTTCCACGCCGTCATATTCTCCATACCCCATCAGACTGAGATAGCTGTAATTCTTATTGACGACGACGAACATGTGCTCGTCGAGCGACTCTTTCGCTCCTTCTTCCCAGTTCTCCCGCACCGCGTCCGCCGCGCTCGGATCTTTCAGCGTCACATAGGAGTGCACGATGCCGTTCAGCTCAGACAGCGCGGACTCATCCACCTTCGTCAGCGCGTTCCACCCCGGCCGCCAGCTGCGTTCTCCCGCCCAGTTGGCGCACTCATAAAATCCGACGATCCGGAACGTCTTTTTTCCGTGGCTGACAAATTCTTCCTGATTCTTTTCAAATTCCCCGTCCTGCCATATCAGATCTCCGCTGTCCTTCAGCCTGCGCGCGCCGGTCAGAAGCTCTACGCTCTCTCCCGCCTCCGCGGGCTGCCCGTCCAGCCGTTTCAGCTCCGCGGGCAGAATCAGCTCCGAAGAATTTTCCGGCATCCGCCCCTCCGTCAGATGAAGGGACAAAAATTCCGGGAAATCCCCGCAATACCCCATAATCTCCAGATAAGGGCGATTTTTCTTCACGACCTTATCAAGCTTCGCGAATTCCACCATGCCGACCACGCCCCACCGGTCTACTCTCTCATCCTCCGTCGTTTTCAGCAATTCTTCCCGTTCCTCATCCGAATACCCGCACTCCGCCTCCAGATGCCAGGAACCCTCCGTCTCCGCCACGACCTGCAAAAGATACTGCTGGACGCTGCTGATCGACGTCGTGACTGCCGTAAACAGCGATACCGACAGCGCGATGCCGATGATAGTTACCACGGTCCGCACCTTATTGGCGCGCAGGGACCGCCAGGTGTATTTCTGAAAAATATTCATCGGCGGATCACCTCATCTCTCACGATCCTTCCATCCTCGATAGAGAGGATCCGGTCCGCCTGCAGGGCGATTTTCTCGTCGTGCGTGATTACAATCAGCGTCTGCTCGTATTTTTCGTTCGAGGATTTCAAAAGCTCCATGATCTCCTGACTGTTCTTGGAGTCAAGGTTGCCCGTCGGCTCGTCCGCCAGAATTACCGCCGGAGAAATCATCAGCGCCCTCCCGATCGAGACTCTCTGCTGCTGCCCGCCGGAGAGCTGATTGGGGAGATTTTTCTCCCTCCCCCGCAATTTCAGCGTGTCCAAAAGCTCCGAGAGAAATGCCTCGTCCACCGCGCGGTCGTCCATCAGAATCGGCAGTGTCAGATTCTCCGTCACATTTAAAATCGGAATCAGATTGTAGAACTGATAGATCAGTCCCACCTGCCTCCTGCGGAAAATCGCCAGCTGCTCCTCATTCTGCCGGTACACATCCTGCCCATTCACAAAAACTCTGCCCTCGGTCGGGCGGTCTACTCCCCCCAGAATGTGTAACAGCGTGGACTTCCCGGACCCGCTGGGCCCGATAATCGCCACGAACTCTCCCTTGTTCACCGAAAAGGACACGTCGTCCAGCGCGACGACCTTGTTTCCCTCCGCTCCGTAAATCTTGCTCAGGTGCTCCACCTTTAAAATTTCCATAATCAGCCTCCCATCATTTGATACACATGCTTATCTTTGAAATACATGTTTGTCGCGCCGTGACGCGCGCTTATTGTTTCACGATACGCCCTTGTCGTATCGTGATATGTGCATATTATATCATGGGAAGGTGACTATCCGGTGACAGGAAGGTGACAATTCTGTAAGGTTACGCCATTATGGGCCGATTCATATATCCCGCGCCGTCCTCACACCGCCGTTTTATAAAAGCGGATCACGAACCGCGCGCCGGTTGCCTTTTCCGACGTCCTATACTCATTTTCCGCTGAAATCGTGCCTCCCTGGCTCTCCACAATCATCCGCGCCAGCGCCAGGCCGATCCCCACGCTCTTTTCCGAGGAATTTTTTCCCTTGTAGAACCGCTCGAACAAATGGGGCAGCTCCTCCTTCTCTATGCCGGGCCCGCTGTCCCGGACGACAATTTCCGTA
>CANRJU010000001.1 GCA_947631075.1 uncultured Lachnospiraceae bacterium | reverse complement strand
CTGCGACTGACGCTTGTGACCGGGAACGCGCCCGGAAACGATATGCGCTTCTACTGGGAGCGCGTGGAGGCCAGCCGGAATTTTGCCAACAAGGTGTGGAACGCGTCCCGCTTTATCATGATGAATTTTGCCCAGAATGAGGGACTGGACTATGAAAATGTAAAGCCGGAGGAGTTTACGCAGGCGGACAAGTGGATTCTCTCCAAGGTCAACCATTTGGCGAAGGACGTCACGGCGCTGATGGAGACATTCGACCTGGGAATTGCCGTGCAGAAGATTTACGACTTCATCTGGGAGGAGTTCTGCGACTGGTATATCGAGATGGTGAAGCCGCGCCTGTACAGCGAGACGGACGAGACGAAGGCGGCGGCGCTCTATACGCTGAAGACGGTGCTGATCGACGCGCTGAAGCTGCTGCATCCGTACATGCCGTTTATCACCGAGGAGATTTACTGTACGCTGATGGACACCGAGGAGGACTCCATTATGGTGAGCTCCTGGCCGGTATTTACCGAGGACAGGGATTTCGCCGCCGACGAGGAAAAGGTGGAGCGGATCAAGGAAGCGGTCAAGGGAATCCGGAACATCCGCGGCGAGATGAATGTGCCGCCCAGCCGGAAGTCCTCTGTGATTGTTGTCTCTGAAAAAGAGGAAGTGCTGAGGATATTCGAGGACAACCGGGTATTCTTCGCCACCCTGGGCCTTGCCAGCGATGTGAGTTTCCAGAAGGACAAGGAGGGCATTGCCGACGACGCGGTCTCCGTTGTGATTGCCGATGGCACCATCTACATCCCCTTTGCGGAGCTGGTGGACATCGAGAAAGAGATCGAGCGGCTGAAAAAAGAGGAAAAGAGGCTGCAGGGAGAGCTCAAGCGGTCCGAGGGGATGCTCGGCAACCCGAATTTTGTCAACAAAGCTCCTGAGAAGAAGATTGCTGAGGAGCGCGATAAGCTTGAGAAGTACAAGGGCATGATGGAGCAGGTGAGAGAGAGGCTTGCCCAGCTCGCGAAATAGAATCGTGTCTAAAGGATAGACAGGAGGCTGCAAAGGAGACGGCGCAGCCTCCTTTTTGTAGACATGACCAGATTTTTATGTCATGGAAAGGTGACGGGAAATTTTTACATCGTATTTTTTCGTCGAAAAAATACGATATTTCATGCTTGCTTTTTTTGTACAAACTGGTATTATGTTAGATAAGGAATAGAAAACATGGATACAGACAGAACGAACGGAGGTAGGAGATGCTGAATTTTGAAGAAGAACTGGACAAGTTTCAGCCCAGCATGGACGTAGAAAAGGTAGAAGATGTGGTTTATAATAATAATCTGGCGGATGTCACGGACATTGTCAAGGAATTGATACAGGACGCAAAGGGGACGTTATAACAGAACAGGGAGGATTAAAGAACATGAGATGCCCAAGATGTGATGCCAATGTGGGCGATGCCAGCGCGGTGTGCAGTTTCTGCGGTCAGGATCTGGCGGTCATTCACTATGTCCGCCGCATTTCCAATACCTATTACAACATCGGTCTTGAGAAAGCCAGAGTGCGGGATCTGTCGGGGGCTGTCACGATGCTGAAAAAGAGCCTTCAGTTTGACAAATGCAATACGAACGCGAGAAACCTGCTGGGTCTGATTTACTACGAGATGGGCGAGACGGTAGCGGCCCTGAGCGAGTGGGTGCTGAGCAAGTACCTGCAGCCCGATGAGAACCCGGCGGATTATTATATAAATACGGTACAGAAGAATCAGACGGCGCTGGATTCCGTCAATCAGACGATTAAGAAGTACAACTCGGCCCTGTCGGCAGCCAAGGCCGGCAACGAGGATTTAGCAATCATACAGTTAAAAAAGGTAGTGAGCCTGAATCCGCACTTTATACGGGCACAGCAGCTCTTGGCGCTGTTGTATATACGCATCGAGGATTACCAGAAGGCCGCCAAGTGCTTAAGCCGCGCGAGGCGGATCGATTTTAACAACACGACGACCCTGCGCTATATGCAGGAGGTGGGAGACCGGGCGAATACGACCAAATCGCAGGCTTCCGCCAAAAAGACGGTCAAGAAGGACCCGCTGGCCAATGTCACGCCGGTGGGGGCTTATAAGGAAGAAAAGCGTTCTCTGATGCCGGTGGTCAACGTTATTATCGGAATCATCATCGGCATCGTAGTCTGCTTTGTTCTCATCCGCCCGACATTTATGAAGCCCACAGGCGGCACGGACAGCGTAGTGAGCAGCGGGGCGGATGCCAATGAGCAACTGGCGGTCCAGTCCAGCCAGATCAACGCGCTGGAGAATGAGCGGGATTCCCTGCAGAGCCAGGTGGACGAGCTGCAGGCTCAGATTGAGGAGGGCGACACGGAGGCATTGAAAAAGGCAGAGAGCTATGAGAGCCTGTTAGCCGGAGTCAAGTTTTATTATGTGGACAACGACGTGGTGAACGCCGCTGCTGCGGTCGGCGGATGTAAGAAGTCGGATTTCGGCACACCGGAGGCTAAGTCGCTGTTTGCGACAGTCGGCACGATTTCAGATTCTCAGATTGCTGCCATGGTCAGCCAGGGGCGCAACGAGATGTATACCTCCTACGACCAGGCAATCGCCACATTCAAGAAGGTGCTGGCGGTGGACGAGGATAACCAGGAGGCCATGATGTGCTTAGGGCGCTGCTATCAGCGGAAAAACAATACAAAAGCAGCTAAAAAATGGTATAAAAAGGCGATCGCGCTGGGAAGCACCACCACATACGGCGCGCAGGCGCAGACCTATCTCAACGAGATTCCGTAGGCGCCGTTGGCTCTGGGAGACACACGGGAAGAATTATTTTAAAGGACTTACAGAAAAATTTGTTTCTGCAGGTCCTTTTTCTATTTATGTAGAAAAATTTTCAGAAGGGAGATCAGATCATGGAACGATCGCTGTACTTGGCACAGGAAAATGCCAGGAATTTGTTTGAGGCGAATATTCATTCGCGGAATTTATTCTCATTAGAGAGAGAGGGGTCCACCCTAATCCTTCGCATAAGCGCGGAGCTGGACCACCATCTGGCGGATCAGGTGAGCCGCACGGTGGATATTCAGATTGAGAACGGAACGCTCAAGACACTTATTTTTGACTTCACGGGAATGACTTTTATGGACAGTTCCGGAATCGGCATGGTCATGGGCCGGTACCGGAAAATGAATTTTTTGGGGGGCATGACGTATGTCACCGGCATCGGCGAGGGCGTGGATCGGATTTTTTCCATGTCGGGGCTGTACCGGATCATCCCCAGGCTGGACATAGAAAAGCGGGAAGAAAAGTGAAAATATGCGCGCAGAAGCGGCGCGGAAATGAGGAAAAAGATGAAAAAGAAAAATGAAATTACGCTGATTTTTGACAGCAGCTCGGAAAATGAGGGGCTGGCCCGGATGGTGGTGGCCGCGTTTCTGACGCGGCTGGATCCGACGGTGGAGGAAATGGCGGATGTCAAGACCGCGGTCTCGGAAGCGGTGACAAACGCGGTAATCCACGGCTATGAGGGACGGGAGGGAAAGATTACCATACATAGCCGGATTGAAGGAAATGTGATGGAAATCGAAGTGCAGGACCAGGGCGTGGGGATACCGGATATACAAAAGGCTATGGAACCCCTCTATACGACGAAGCCGGAGATGGAGCGTTCCGGCATGGGATTTGCCTTTATGGAGGCTTTTATGGACGAGCTGGAGGTACAGTCGGAGAAGGGAACGGGGACTACCGTGCGAATGAAAAAGACAATTTACAGCGCGCTGAACTTATCGTAGAGGAGCGTGCTCATGGAAACCATAGATCTCATCAAACAGGCACGATCCGGGGATAAGATAGCGAGAGAACAGGTGATAAAAGATAATATGGCCCTGGTGTACAGCATTGTGAGGAGATTTACGGGGAGAGGATACGACCCGGAGGATCTGGGTCAGATCGGTGCTATCGGTCTGATCAAGGCGGTGGACAAGTTCGATCTCAATTACAACGTGCAGTTTTCCACTTACGCGGTGCCCATGATCACCGGTGAAATTAAGCGGTTTCTGCGGGATGACGGCATGGTGAAGGTGAGCCGTTCTCTGAAGGAGAGCGGCTGGAAGGTAAAGAAGGCGGCGGAGCGCCTGGCGGGCGAACTGGGCCGGGAGGCCACGGTGGAGGAACTGTGCGCCGCGACAGAGATGGAAAAGGAAGAACTGGTCATGGCGCTGGAGGCGGGAAACGAGGTGGAATCTCTCAACAAGACGATTTTTCAGAAGGAGGGAAGCGAGATTGCGCTGATGGATAAAATTCCCTCGGAGCGGGACGAGAGTGAGAGCGTCCTCAACCATCTCCTGCTGGAGCAGCTGCTTGAGGCGTTAGAGAGCCGGGAGAGGCGTCTCATCGAAATGAGGTATTTTCAGGATATGACGCAGTCCCAGGTGGCGGAGAAGCTGAACATGAATCAGGTGCAGGTGAGCCGGATGGAGAAAAAAATACTGACGTCCATGCGGAATCGTGTTTTTTTAATTTCTGAATAAAAAATAATTTTTTGGCAATGGTAATTACCGAAAGGAAGTGGTTTTGTGAAAAAGGCCGGACTGATTACCATTGCTATTATTTTGCTTGCCACGGGAGCGATATTCTGTTACCGGATGAGCGGCAGCAGGGAGAAAGGGCCGATGGATTTGGGAAAAGGGACATTGGTAAAGGAGTACTTTGGATGGAAGAAATATTATTTATAAAAGTGGCGCAGAACGTCCCGGTGAAAAACCGGACTCTGACATTCCGGGATATCGCGGATATGTACTGCGCCAACCGGGATATCGTCAAAACGCTGGAAAAGGAGATCTTTTACACGCTGCCCGCGGGCGGAAGCCAGAAAACTATATTTACAATTACGAAGGTGTATGAGGGCATCTTAAAAATTTATCCTCATCTTCAGATTGAAAATATGGGCGAACAGGATTTTATCGTGGATCTGGAGGAACCGGACAAAAGGGAAAAGAGCCGGGCGGCGGAGTACGCGAAGGCGGTTTTTGTGGGCCTCATCATTTTTTTCGGGGCGGCCTTTACCATTATGACGTTTAACGAGGATGTGAGCGTGGCGGCCGTATTTGACAAGGTGTATTTTCTGATCATGGGCCAGGCGAAAACAGGTGGGTCTGTTCTGGAAGTCTGTTACGCCATCGGCCTGCCCGTCGGGATTCTCGTCTTTTATAATCATTTCCGCAGAAAAAAGCTGAGGGACGACTTAACGCCGATCCAGGTGGAGATGAACAATTACGAGGAGCAGGTGAATAAGGCGATTATCAAGACGGCTGCCAGGGAGGGAAAGACCATTGATACTAATTAAACAGGCCGCAATGGCTTTTCTGGGGCTTTGCAGCGGACTCACCGTGGCGGCCGGCGTTTTTGCCTTCATTACCATGCTGGGCATTATCCCGCGGCTGGCGGGAAGGACGGGCACGGCCCATTATATGTACCAGTACGAGAACGCCGTCATACTGGGAGGGACGCTTGGAAACATCTGGATCCTGTTCGGAATCCATCTTCCCTTATCCGCGGTCTTCGTCTGTCTGTTCGGTCTGTTTGCCGGAATTTTTGTGGGGTGCCTCGCCATGGCTCTGGCCGAGATGCTGCGGGCGTTTCCCATCATGGTAAACAGGGTTCAGTTGAAAGAGGGATTTCCCATTGTCGTTCTGGCCATAGCTCTGGGGAAAATGACAGGGACATTATTTCAATTTTTTGTATGATACAAATTAGGAGGAATCGTCATGGAAAAAAACAAGACAAATATCAAGGAAGTGATCCGGGAGCGGTCGCCGGAGAAAAAGGAGAAAATCTACAACCAGTATGTGAAGGAGAACACGCCTAAAAAGAGCTGGTTCATCAATCTCTGCAAGGCCTACCTCGTCGGGGGGCTGATCTGCGTGCTGGGGCAGGTATTGATCAATCTGTTTCAGGGATCGGGAATGCAAAAGGAGACGGCGTCGCTGTATACAACGCTGTCGCTGATTCTGCTCAGCATTTTATTTACCGGCTTCAACCTGTACCAGAAATTAGGAAATTTTGCCGGGGCCGGCACGCTGGTGCCGATTACGGGATTTGCCAATTCCGTGGCGGCTCCCGCTATTGAGTTCAAGGAAGAAGGACAGGTTTTTGGAATCGGGTGCAAGATTTTTACGATTGCCGGTCCGGTCATACTCTACGGGGTGTTCGCAAGCTGGGTCCTGGGAGTGCTGTACTGGCTGGGAAAAATAATCGGATGGGTCTGAGGGAAAGGACGGAAGAAGATGGACGGAAAAAAAGCAGTAGGAAAGAGAAGCGTGTTGTTTGCCAAGCCGCCGGTGATTATCGGGGCCGGCAGCGTGGCAGGTGAAAAAGAGGGAAACGGCGCCTTTGGAAAATATTTCGACATGGTGGAGCCGGATCCCCTGTTCGGCTCCCGGACGTGGGAGGAAGCGGAGAGCAAGATGCAGCAGCTGGCGACCCAGATCGCCCTTCGGAAAGCGGGAATGGAGCCGGCGGATATCCGCTATCTGGTGGCCGGGGACCTGTTGGGACAGTTGATCGCCACGTCGTTTGGCATCATGAATTTTAACATTCCCATGTTCGGTGTGTACGGGGCCTGTTCTACGATGGGAGAATCTATGGCAATCGGTTCTATGCTTGTAGAAGGCGGATTTGCCGATTATGTGGTGGCCCTGACGTCCAGCCATTTCGCCAGCGCGGAGAAGCAGTTCCGTTACCCGTTGGCGTATGGCAGCCAGCGCCCCTATTCGGCCACATGGACCGTGACGGGGAGCGGAGCCGTGGTACTGGCGTCCGCCGAGGCCAACTGGCGGAGGCAGGAGATGGGATATGTGGAAGTGCACGGGGTGACGACTGGAGCCATAACGGATTACGGCATCAAGGATAGCATGAATATGGGGGCCTGTATGGCCCCGGATAATGTTAATATAGAACAACAAGGAGGTAGACCAGCTACACATTATTTTGACCAGATGAGTTTTAGGCTCGTCTGGTTTTTTATAAATGTCTATCATGGAGAAATGTGGTAATAATCTAATTTAGAGGAGGGATGTGGGCCGACGGCATAGTAGGATTAATGTGTTTTCTTTTATAGCGTCTGCAGTCCAGTATGGAAAGTATGGCGCTATTTACCTTTTTTGCGAGCAATGAATACTTTATGGTTGATTTTTACTTATTAAGTGTGTATAATATAGATAATTCGTGTGTATAAAATGTGCTGTTCGTGTGTTTGCAGGTTTTGAACAGGGGGAAGTATGAAAAAGAGGGTCAATATTACATTGGAGGACGATGTGATCCGGCGAGTCGATCATTATGCGCAGCGTCACTACACCAGCAGATCGGGAGCCATCACAAGACTGATCGTAGAGGCCACGTCCTCTATGGATGAGCCGACCGTCAAATCAGAAAACTAAAGGGATATAGATAATATGAAAAATACAATGGATTATATGGCGGGAAGCACAGCCATACAGATTATTACGACAGGGAAAAAGATAAAAGTCGTCAATGTAGAAAAAAAGAAACGCAAAAGGCGCATGATCCGGAGTGCGCTCATCGGTCTGACGACAGCAGCCATCACGGTGGGAAGCTGTTTTTATGTGGTCACAATGCAGAATACGGAGACGATGCTGGACAGGCAGGTGTATTCGCTCCGGGGTGAAATCGATGAGCTGCAGAAAGAGAACTCTCGCCTCCAGAAAGAGTATGAGAATAAAGAACTGGATTACGAGGAGATTATGGAAAAGGCGCAGGAGCTGGGCATGAGGTTCCCGACAAAGGCGCAGGTACTCACATATCATTTTGGAAAGAGCACGGCGGTGAGGGTGCATTGACGTGAAAAATTGATAATTCGAGTTGCGAGGGAGGTTTATGGGACAGCTAAGGTGGTAATATAGAGTTGAAGAAAGCAATCAGAGAAAGCAGAAGGTGGAATATGTTAAGTACGATCAGAATAACATTGGAGTCAGAAGAAAAAATCACATATCAAAAGAGCTCGCTGTTTCATGGGGGATTGATGGAGAAGCTGGATGCCCCCTATGCGGAAGAACTGCATGAACAGGGGCTGAAGCCGTACAGCCAGTATGTTTTATTGAATCGCGATAAATGTATCTGGCAAATACACACATTAAACAGAAGGGCATATGAGAATATTATTCTTCCTGTGTTAAAGGAGGATTTTCAGAGCATAGAATTGAAACATGACAGCTGCAAGGTTAATTTGAAAGAAAAGACGCTCACGGTGAGCAGCTATCAGAGCTTAATTGATACATATTATCTGGGAACAGGTTCCCGGTATATTCATATTCGTTTTGTTACCCCTACATCGTTTAAAAGAGATGGAAGCTATGTGATATATCCGGATATTTCTCTGATATATCACAGTCTGATGAGCAAATACGACGCATTTGCACAAGGACAGTCCATGCAATCCGAGGAGGCTCTTAAAGATCTGACAGATTATTCCTCTATTATAAGATATGATTTGAAAAGCACGGCATACTATCTGGAAGGCGTAAAAATTCCTTCTTTTATTGGGACTGTCGTGATAAAGATAAATGGCCCGCAGGCATTAGTCAATTTGGCGCATCTGTTGTTCCGGTATGGAGAATTTTCCGGAATCGGCATAAAGACGGCTCTTGGCATGGGCGCCATACAAGTGGTTGAGAGGGAGGATAAGCAATGACGGATACAGAAATTAAGTTAGTGACAGGAGCGCTGTTGCACGATGTGGGAAAAGTACTCTATCGCGCAGGGGACAATCGAAAGCACAGCGCCTCCGGTTATGAGTTCTTAAAAGAGGAAGTGGGGATGTCGGATGAAGAGGTTCTGAACTGTGTTCGTTATCATCATGGCGACGCCTTATCGCATGCCGGATTAAAGGCAGATTCTCTGGCGTATATCGTTTACATAGCAGACAATATAGCGGCGGCCTCTGACAGGCGGGCGGCAGAAAATGAGGAAAAGGGATTTGATCCGAAAATCCCCATGCAGAGTATCTTTAACATATTGAATGGAAATTCAGAAAAGTACCACTATCATCCGGCTGCGCTGGATGATGAGGCGGGAATCAATATGCCTACAGAAAAGGATTATCCGTTCGACCAGTCCTTTTATCAGAAAATCCGCAGGGAATTATCGGATACGATGCGGGGGATTGAAGAGTGGAAAGAGGGTTATATTCATTCCCTGTTATCGGCTATGGAGGCCTATTTTTCATAAATTCCTTCATCGACAGCGGTCCATGAGCTGGCAGATATCTCTCTGTATGACCATGTGAAAATGACAGCGGCGTACAGCAGCTGTATTTACGGATATCTGCAGGAAAAGGGCATAACCGATTATAAGGACGAGCTGTTTCTCCATGCAAAGGAATTTTATGAAAAAAAGGCGTTTCGTCTTTTTTCGATGGATATTTCGGGGATTCAGAGTTTTATTTATACAATACACAGCAAGCACGCTCTTCGCACGCTGCGCGCGCGCTCGTTCTATCTGGAAATTTTGATGGAGCATATGATTGACGAAATATTAGAGCGATGCAGTCTGTCACGCGCCAATCTGATATATTCTGGCGGCGGACATTGTTATATGCTTCTGCCGAATACGGAAGAAACGATTGGAATTATAAGGGACACTCAGGAAATGTTTAACGCATTTTTTGTGGAAAATTTCGATATCGCGCTATATGTTGCAGCTGATTCGGTGGAGTGCAGTTCCTATGATCTGGAAAATAATCCGGCAGGGAGCTATGCGGAATTATTTAGGAATTTATCCAAAAAACTGTCGGCGCAAAAAGCGGCGCGATATACGGCAGAACAGATTATAGACTTAAACCGAAAAACGGCAAAAAGCGGCGACAGAGAATGTCGCGTCTGCAAGAGAACGTCTGAAATTGACGAGGATGGCATGTGCAGTTTTTGTGCCATGTTGAAAAAAATGTCAGACGGCATACTGTATCAGGATTTCTTTACCGTGACAGAACAGGAGCAGGCGGCGTCCATTCCGCTTCCGGGCGGTCGGTTTCTTGTGGCGCAGAGCGAGAATGAGCTGCGATCCGCAATGGAAGAAGATTTTTTTGTGCGCACCTACGGGAAAAATAAATTTTATACAGGAAAGTATGCAACAACCAAATTGTGGGTAGGGGATTATACGCAAAAAGGAAAGACGATGGAAAAATATGCGAAGGAGGCGACGGGAATCAATCGTATCGCGGTGCTCCGGGCGGATGTGGACAATCTGGGACATGCCTTCGTGGGCGGATTTCCGGAGAAATATACAACGCTTTCGAGAACGGCGACGCTCTCAAGGCAGCTCTCTCTGTTTTTTAAGCACCATATAAATTGGATATTGAGGAACGGGGAGCGCTCGATTCATGGAGATACGCAGGAGCGCAACGCTTCCATTGTATATTCCGGCGGCGACGATTTGTTCATTGTCGGCGCGTGGAAGGATGTAATCGAACTGGCCCTGGATATCCGGCATAAGTTAAAGGAATATTCCATAGATACCCTGACGATTTCAGCGGGAATCGGAATATATTCGGCGGGATATCCGATTCGCGTCAGTGCAGGCGAGGTGGCAGGACTTGAGGAGCAGTCCAAAAGCCAGCCACAGAAAAACTCGGTTACTTTGCTGAAATCAACCTATTCATGGGAGGAATTTGAACGCAAGGTGGTGAAAGAGAAGCTTGCTGCTTTGGAAGAATATCTGCGCAGGACGCCAGAGCGGGGAATGGCATTTTTATACCGCTTGCTGGAGCTGATACGGAATATGGACGACAAAATAAATCTGGCGCGGTTTGCCTATGTTCTGGCGCGTATTGAGCCGCAGACAGAGGAAAAGCGAGAGGCATACCATGAGTTTTCTAAAAAAATGTATCAGTGGGTACAGAGCAAAAACGATTGTAAGCAGTTAGTAACAGCAATTTATTTATATGTTTACTTGAATCGGAAGGAGGAAGAAGACAAATGATTTTGAGTCAGGAGAATTATGTAGACAAGGCGGAAAAGGTGATTAAGAGTCTGGCAGTGCCCAATAAGAAGGGCTGGATAGATATGATTACAACATCCCAGATTCGGAATCTGCTGGCGATGACGGCGGATATCTACAATGAAGTGTGCCTGTCGCTGGATGAGACATTGAGCGAGGAGATTCTTGGGAAAATCCAATATCTGAGGGTGCGTTTTGTATATGAGGCAGGACGGGATCCCAGACATATGAAGGACTTTGTGGAGAAGGCGGAGATATTGAAATGTCTGGATGAAATAGGCAACAGCAAGAGCAGATACCTGTTATTCAGCAATTATATGGAAGCACTGGTCGCCTATCACAAATATTATGGAGGAAAAGATTGACAGGAAGGAGATACTAAGGTTATGTATGGAAAAATTCAAATTACAGGAACGATAGAACTTGTTACAGGGACGCACATCGGGGGATCGTCGGCTTTCGCGGCAATCGGCGCCGTTGACTCTCCGGTGATTAAAGATGCGAGGACCGGTCTTCCGATTATTCCGGGCAGCTCGCTGAAAGGAAAGATGCGCACGCTGCTTGCCAAAAAGTACAATGGGGATTGTTTTGTGGAACCAAATGAAGACGCCGAGTGCATTATTCGCCTGTTCGGCGCATCCAAAGGGGAAAAAGGCATCATACCGAGGGGGAGGCTTTTGTTTTCCGATATGATTTTATGCAATCGTGACGAGCTGTATCAGGGAGGAGTGCGGAGTCTGACAGAAGTGAAATTTGAAAACAGCATTAACCGTCTGACTGCTGTGGCAAACCCAAGACAGATAGAGCGCGTGATCCGCGGCTCAAAATTTCCATTAGACATTATTTACGAGGTGACGGAGCAGGAAAATATCTTAGAGGATATGCGCGTGCTCGCGGAGGGAATGAAGCTGCTGGAATACGATTACATTGGCGGGAGCGGCTCCAGAGGCTACGGAAAGGTAAAATTCAGGGAATTGCAGGCAGATGCCGTAATCGGAGATGTAGATTTGGAAATTGTGGGACAGTGCAATCAGATATTTGAAGAATTTCAGTGATGGCGGGAGGAAACCTATATGAAATATACTATGTATCGTTTCACGTTTCCGGTCGGCGTGCATTTGGGAGGAAATTCTCTGTATGACAGCAGAAATACTTTTTCGGCGGATACTTTCTTTTCGGCGCTGTTTATGGAGGCGTTAAAGCGGGGAG
Source organism: uncultured Lachnospiraceae bacterium (assembly GCA_947631075.1). GTDB lineage: Bacteria > Bacillota > Clostridia > Lachnospirales > Lachnospiraceae > Eubacterium_F. Next base: position 37,124 of record CANRJU010000001.1, on the reverse strand, counting down.
CGGATCAGGCGGCAAAGTTGCTGGAGAAAGCAAAGAAGGGGGATATCCTGTTTTCGGATGCGTTTCCCTTTGTCGGTGAAGAAAACTATCTCCCCAAGCCGATGCTTCCTGTAGAATCCTCGGACGATTCAGGGGATTCTACCGTAAAGAAAGCGTTTAAGTCCCTGCAGTTTATTCCTATGAAAAAAATGGATGTGTATCTTAAGGGAAATTTGGACGCTAAGGCTGAAAATGATACTTTGAAAGAACTGGGAAGGAGCGTGCTGAAGACATCGGCTTCCATTGCGGGAGAAAGCGAGACAGTCCCTTACCATGTGGGTGTGTATTATTTTAATTCATCCTGCGGCCTGTCTGTGATTGTGGGGACCAATAGCGCAGAGGATGAAGATTGGATGTATGATCTGATAGACGCGCTGTCATTTTCCGGAATAGGGGGAAAACGTTCTGCTGGGTATGGGCGTTTTGAAATAGAGAGCAATAAAGAACTGGATGGCTCGTATTTTGAAAAAGAAGGCGGGTATTATATGTCTCTGACCAGCGCTCTGCCTATGGATGAAGAGTGGCCGGAGCTGCTGATAGACGCGAAATACCAGCTTCGAAAGAGAAGCGGGTTTATAGCATCGGACAGTTACGCACAGGAACAGAGGAAGAAAAAGGATATGTATTTATTTAGCTCCGGCTCCTGTTTTACAAAGCGTTTTTCCGGAGACGTCTACGATGTTTCAGACGGAGGCAGCCATCCGGTGTACCGCTACGCAAAACCGATTTTTTATGCTCTGTGAAAGGGAGGTGCAGAGGCTCATGGACAATTATCTGAAAAGCTATGATATGGTAATACATACAAAGGGACCTGTATTTGTCGGTTCCGGGAAAGATTTAAACAAAAAAGAATATATTCTTTTGAGAAATAAAAAGAAGGTATTGATTCCTGACTTGGGGCATATGTATTCTGAACTGCAGAAAAAGGGGCTGGGGAAACCGTTTGAGCGGTATATCATGTCTGACCAGCGGGATGTAATGAGAATAGATCTGAAACGATGGCTTGAAGAAAACAGAATAGAAGAAAAGGTGTACCGGATGTGGGTTCGCTATGAATTGGACTGCGGTGATTTTCTGCAGGAGAGAGGGGCAATCCAGATATGCGAATTTCAAAAGGACGCCTACGGTCTGCCCTATGTTCCCGGCACGGCGCTGAAGGGAATGTTTCGGACGATTCTTCTCGCCTATGAATTGCTGAAAAAAGGAAAAGCGGGAGAGTCCCTGCAGAATCAGGTCTATCGTACTGCGCAGAGGAATGATAGCAGGAAGAATTATCTGCGGAAAGAGAATATGGCTCTGGAGGAGCAGGTTTTTCACACATTAGATAGGAAAGACAGGAAAGGGAAAAGCATAGATAGAAGAAACGCTGTAAATGACTGCCTTTCTGGCCTGATTGTCAGCGATAGCGAGCCTTTTGCGCTGGAGGATTTAACCCTGTGCCAGAAGCTGGATGAGAATACGCAGGGAAGGCAGAGAACGCTCAACATTCTCAGAGAATCTGTCAAACCGGCGCGCGATATTAAATTTCGGATAACAATAGATGAAAAATTGTGTCCATATACGATAGAGCAGCTGTTGGAAGCAGTTAATTTGTTTGGAGAGGCATATTATTCGATGTATCTTTCTCATTTTGAACATGGGAAAAGGCCGGAGAAGAACACTGTGTGGCTGGGGGGAGGAACCGGATTTTTTACAAAGACAGCGCTGTATCCGCTTTTGGGACACGACCGAGGACTGGAGACGGCGCAGAATGTGTTTCGCAATACGTTGCCAAACAAAAAGGGAAAGGAGATTTACTTTGAACATAAACACGATGAGGATAAAAAACTTGGCGTGTCGCCGCATATATTGAAAGGCACCCGATATCGGGGGCAGTGGTATCAGATGGGCGAGTGCGTGCTGTCCATAGCAGAAGAACATTAGATTTGCCGCGCAGCGCGGAAAATCGCAGGTTCGGGCAGATAGAGGGGCGCTGTCGAATGAAAGAAGATTCAAATTGTTTTTTGCGACGCAAAATGTGTTTTGAGACCAGTTGTTATAAGGGCTGGCAGAGATAGGGATTAGAAAATAGAAACCCCGAGAGGGGACGGAAACGGATTCTATGCTATTTATATCTTTATGCATTGTGGATTAGAAAATAGAAACCCCGAGAGGGGACGGAAACGATAATGACAAGTGGTCAATAATCGGCATATAGGATTAGAAAATAGAAACCCCGAGAGGGGACGGAAACTTATCTCCTAATATCGATGGTAAATCATCCCTTAGATTAGAAAATAGAAACCCCGAGAGGGGACGGAAACATTTAGTTTTCAGTGTTATTGTGTACCATTGGATTAGAAAATAGAAACCCCGAGAGGGGACGGAAACACGTCCCCTTTTCTCCATGTGTTCAAGTAAATCTAATGATTAGAAAATAGAAACCCCGAGAGGGGACGGAAACTTTTGTATCCTGTATAGGTTCAACTATGAACTTTCGATTAGAAAATAGAAACCCCGAGAGGGGACGGAAACGATATTCCATCATGATATAAACAGAATAACCCATTTTGATTAGAAAATAGAAACCCCGAGAGGGGACGGAAACAATTTTTTAAAACCGTCAGACGCTATGAATCAAGATTAGAAAATAGAAACCCCGAGAGGGGACGGAAACCCGTCTGTACTGATTAAGCAATAGACGTTGTAGTCCTGATTAGAAAATAGAAACCCCGAGAGGGGACGGAAACCAAAACGTGCTATGTAGAAATCGAAGCACTTGAGATTAGAAAATAGAAACCCCGAGAGGGGACGGAAACTTATCTTCCAGCGTAATATTGGTATCGTCATAGGATTAGAAAATAGAAACCCCGAGAGGGGACGGAAACTGTCCATGTTATCCATTTCCTGGATGAATAATAGATTAGAAAATAGAAACCCCGAGAGGGGACGGAAACTTGAAAATTCTCTTTCCATAATAAACATCTCGATTAGAAAATAGAAACCCCGAGAGGGGACGGAAACCCGATGTTCTTCCAGTTCCCAATAAGAGGGGCTAAAGATTAGAAAATAGAAACCCCGAGAGGGGACGGAAACCTATTTGGTTGCCCAAATAAATAACTTTTATCAAAGATTAGAAAATAGAAACCCCGAGAGGGGACGGAAACTACATCAGTAACATCCTTTATAGTGTTACCGAATACCGCGATTAGAAAATAGAAACCCCGAGAGGGGACGGAAACAACATCCTCTTTAATGATAACAGTTTCTTTCAGATTAGAAAATAGAAACCCCGAGAGGGGACGGAAACCATAATCTGAAGAACGCTGTATCTTCTAACTTTACCACGATTAGAAAATAGAAACCCCGAGAGGGGACGGAAACCGGTATCCGGCTTACTTATGTAATAAGTATTTATTACAGATTAGAAAATAGAAACCCCGAGAGGGGACGGAAACATACATGTAATAACATAAATAATCCCCCTTTTCTTGATTAGAAAATAGAAACCCCGAGAGGGGACGGAAACTTTTCTTTATATCTTAGGTTCATATTTTTTTTTTCAATTGATTAGAAAATAGAAACCCCGAGAGGGGACGGAAACATATATACGCTTATTTATACGGGATAACGATATCGTGATTAGAAAATAGAAACCCCGAGAGGGGACGGAAACTGATATGTGAAAAAATAAAATGGAATTTCTCTTTGATTAGAAAATAGAAACCCCGAGAGGGGACGGAAACAAACAGTAGCCGCCATTTTCGAAAGACCAGATATAAGTGATTAGAAAATAGAAACCCCGAGAGGGGACGGAAACTTTCATCTGCAATCGGTTGTCCTAAATTGTCATACACGATTAGAAAATAGAAACCCCGAGAGGGGACGGAAACTTTAATATTAATACCATAAAAATTCCCCCTTTTCGATTAGAAAATAGAAACCCCGAGAGGGGACGGAAACATGTTTCATAGCACTATTGAAAGTTGGAAATCTGGATTAGAAAATAGAAACCCCGAGAGGGGACGGAAACATTGAATCCATGATAATCTTCAAAATGCCATCCTTGGATTAGAAAATAGAAACCCCGAGAGGGGACGGAAACGATACGGCTCAAAATGGAAATACCACGCTTGTTATTAGAAGAATAGAAACCCCGATAGGAGACGGAAACCTGCGCCTCATCTGTTACGCCCCATCTTTTCAGGATTAGAAAACAGAAACCCCGAGAGGGGACGGAAACCTTTTCCATAACAGTTTCTAGCGCACGCACTATGTCCGCCATCAGAAGAATAGAAACCCCGAGAGGGGACGGAAACATTTCCGCTTTTGTATATGTCTCTTTGCTATCGGTGATTAGAAAATAGAAACCCCGAGAGGGGACGGAAGCGATTGGCGTTGTGGGTGATTTTTATTTTTTTCATTTTTGATTTAGAGATTAGCCCCCGAGAGGGGACGGGAAATCGTATTGACAATATGCTGGAAAAAATGTATTCTATCAGTAAAAGAAAGGTCTAAAACTGACCTGAAACTAAAGGAAAATGTTATTTACCAAGCTTGCAATGAGGAGGCTGGGATGGGATATTTGTATATGGTCGAGGATGGCGCCCAGATAGGAATACGAGAAAACTACATTACTGCGAAGTACGGGGACGGAATGGTAAAAAAAATCCCGGTGGAAACACTAGAGAGCATCAGCATTTTTGGCAGAAGCCAGATTACAACGCAGTGTATTCAGGAATGTTTAAAAAGGGGGATTCCGATTTCCTACTATTCCAAACATGGAAGTTATTTTGGAAGATTGCAGTCAACGGGGCATATTCATGTGAAACGGCAGAGATTGCAGGCGGGACTGCCGGATACAGAGTTCGCGTTGGAACTGGCAAAGAAAATCATTAGAAGTAAAATCCACAACCAGTCTGTCATTTTGAAAAGGTATGGAAAAAGCAGGAATTTAGATGTGTCGGATGCTTACACGCATATGAATATTCTGATGAAGAAACTCCCGCAATGTGATTCCGTAAGTCAGATTATGGGATATGAGGGAAGTGCGGCGCGAGTTTATTTTAAAATGTTAGGGAAGTTGGTTGAGCCGGAGTTTTCCTTTCAGGGAAGAAGCAGACGCCCGCCCAGGGATGCGTTTAATTCTATGTTGAGCCTGGGGTATTCGCTTTTAATGAATGAGATTTATGGGAAGATAGAGAATAAGGGACTGAATCCTTATTTTGGCTTTTTTCATCAGGATAAGGAAAAACATCCGACTCTTGCAAGTGATTTAATGGAGGAGTGGCGAGCAGTCATTATTGATTCCTTGGTTATGAGTCTGGTGAACGGTCATGAGATTTTCATAGAACATTTTATGCAGGAGATGGAAGAACCCGGGATATTTTTGACAAAAGAGGGAATGAAAATATTTTTGAAAAAGGTTGAAGATCGGATGCGGCGGGAACATCATTATTTAAAATATGTAGAATATCCCGTTTCGTTTCGAAGGGCAATGGAGCTGCAGGTAAATTCTTTTGCAAAAGCAATAGAAGAAGATAATTTCGACTTGTATGAGCCGGTATGGATACGTTAAAGGAAGGAAATTATTTGGAAGATTATTTTTTCGATACTTATACGGATGAAGTAAGGGAAAGCAAGGTTTATGTGCTGATTATTTATGACATTGTAGATGATAGAAAAAGAAATAGATTGGCAAAATTTTTACAGGGATATGGATTTCGTATTCAAAAGTCGGCATTTGAGGCGATGCTTACTATCAAATTATATAATCAGTTACAAAAAGAGATTGGGAAATTTGCCACAGATGAGGACAGTATTCGGGTTTACCGGATTATAGGAAAAGGACAAGTTACCTGTTATGGTATGCAGGATGTGACAGAAGAAAATGAAGTTATTATTATATAAAACGAATGAGGGGATGCTGAGGCTATAAGATACAGATGCTTCCTTCAAAGAGGAAGCATCTGCAAAAGCTGCTCCTCCGTGATGATGGGGATGCCCAGTTCCTTTGCCTTTTTGTTTTTGGAGGAAGAAGAAGAGACATTGTTGTTGATTAGGTAGTCTGTCCGGGAGCTGACGCTGTCTACCACCTTTCCTCCTTGTTCTTCAATTTTCGCTTTGCACTCGTTCCGATTGGCAAATTGACTCAAGCTCCCCGTGATAACAAAGGTCTTTCCGGTCAGCGGCTCCTCATCGGAATTCCTCTTTTCGGGGTACTGGATATTCAGAAATCCGGAGAGAACGCGTACCATGTCCCTGTTTTTTTCCTGGGCAAAAAAATCCACGAAGGAATCCGCCAGCACTTGTCCGATTCCGTCTATGGCCACTAGCTGTTCCGCCGTCAGATTTTGAAAATCCGTTAGTTTCCAAGGGTACTCGCGGACGATGAGCCGGGCGGTATTGAGGCCGATTCCCTTGATTCCCAGGCTGTACAGCACGTTGGCCAGAGGTGCCTTTTTGGAAGTTTCGATGGCGTTCATGAGGTTTTCATAAGATTTTTCGCCAAAACCCTCCAGACCAATCAGCTCGTCCCGATGCTCGGACAGACGGTAGATGTCCGTCACATCGTGCAGGAGGTTCAAGTTCACAAATTTCTCCAGCGTCGCCTCGGACAGCCCATCTATATTCATGGTGTTCCGTTTTACAAAATGAGTGAAATTTTTAATTTTTTTTGCGTAGCAGTCCGGGTTGGGACAGGTCAGCACCACGGAGCCGTTCTCCTGCACCAGAGCAGTCTCGCCGCCGCAGACCGGACATTTTTCAGGGATGACGCAATTGTTTTTCCCTGTCTTATTTTCGTAGATCTGGGGAATGATCATGTTGGCCTTGTAAACGGAAATCGTGTCCCCGATGCCCAGCTTCAGCTCCCGGAGAATACTGACGTTGTGCACGCTGGCTCTGCTCACCGTGGTTCCCTCCAATTCCACGGGATCGAAAATGGCCACCGGATTGATCAGGCCGGTGCGGGAAGCGCTCCACTCAATTTCCCGCAGTGTGGTGTCCGCAAGTTCATCCTGCCACTTAAAGGCAATGGAGTCTTTGGGAAATTTGGCGGTGCGGCCCAGTCCGGCGCTGTATGCTATGTCGTCGAAAGTCAGCACCAGCCCGTCGCTGGGAAGGTCACTCTCCGCTGTCTCCCGGGAAAAATCCTCCACCGTCCGGCCAAGCGTCTCCCGCGTCACCTTTTTAAAGGGGACCACGTCAAAGCCCAGCGAGGAGAGCCAGTTCAGCTCTTTTTCTTTCTTGTCAAAAGTCTCCGGCCTGTCGGTCTGTATGACGTTGTAAACATAAAAATGAACCCGTCGCTTAGCAGTGATTTCATTGTTCAGTTGGCGCACGCTGCCGCTGCACAGATTTCTCGGATTTTTATATTTTTCCTGAATTTCTGCCGTCTGGCTGTTGAGCTGCTCGAAATCCGAGTATCGGATCAGCGCCTCTCCACGGATTACAAGGCTGCCCTCAAATCGGATACGCCCCGGGACATTGACGAAGGTTTTCGCATTATTGGTGATTACCTCTCCGATCTCCCCGTTGCCCCGAGTGAGCGCCTTAACTAACACCCCGTTTTCATAAGTGAGTATCACGCTGAGACCATCCAGCTTGTAGGAGAGCAGTCCCTCCTGCTCGCCGATCCAGGCGGACAGCGTCTCCACTTCTTTAGTCTTGTCCAGCGAGAGCATGGGGGCGATGTGGGGCTCCTTCGGCAGCTCGCTGATTGTCTCGTATCCCACGTTCTGCGTGGGACTGGTTGACATCGTAACTCCTGTGTCCTTTTCAAGCTCCGTCAGCTCGTCGTATAATTTGTCGTATTCATAGTTGGACATTATCTCGTCCTGTCCCTGATAATACACTCTGGCGGCCTGATTCAGAATCGTCACCAGTTCTTTCATGCGGGTAATTTTTTCCTCCATATTGAAACTCCTTCACTTGTATATATTTCTGGTATCTATTATACCACTCGGTTTATGATTTTTCAATGATTGTTGTAATTTAATTTCTTACTAAACATTATTTTTAATTCCAATAGTAACACAGAAAATCAGGAAAACATAAAATTACAATCTTCTTGCAGGATTCGGCAAATTATGATAAAATTATATTTATATAGGTGTATATAGTTTTGGTGGAAAAATTTGATTTGGATGCGGAAAGACAAATTTGAAAAATAATACAGTAAGGGAGATTGTTATGAGCGATTTGCAGATTATTCAACTGGAAAATACAGATATAAGCAAGTGGGATTTTTCTCGACTTCGCACGGCGCTAAAGAGAGAATTGAAAGCCTATGCGTCTATCGCATATACGGATGCTTCGATCAAAGACGCAAAGAAGGATCGTACTACTCTGAATAAGGCAAAGAAGGTTATAGAAGACGCTAGAAAGGCTTACAAGGCACGTTGCCTTGCTCCCTATGAGAAAATAGAGCCCCAAATCAAGGAATTGGCGGATATGGTGGAAAATCAGCGTAAGGCAATCGACGATAGCGTAAAAGATTATGAAAATCGCCAGAAAGAAGCTAAGGAGCGAGAAGTCAGAAAATATTATGACCGCAAGGCAGGAGTTCTTGGCGATATGGCTAAGCCGCTTTATCCAAAGCTCTTTGACAAGAAGTGGGTAAATGCATCTACCGGACGCGCCAAGTACGAAGAAGGCATACAGATTGCCATTGACGAAGCCAATAAAGATATCAGAAAAATCAAAGCTATGAAATCACCTTTTAAGGAAAGTCTTCTGCAGGTCTATGTGGAGACATTATCTATGGATGCAGTAAAGGAAAAGAATGTTGAGCTTACGAAAGCCGCATCTGCAGCCGGACTTACAACAGTAGAAAAAGCGGCTGATGCCGTTGGAACACAGAATCCCTCCCCCGTCGTGGATCAGCAGGTGCCAGCGAATGTGGATGGTGGCGTTGCCATGAAAATCTATGCAACCCAGTACCAGATGAATCAGATTAAAGACTTTATGAAGGCCATAGGAGTCCGTTATGAGTTCATTTGATTTTGGGCTTGCAAATGATGCGCAGAAGGAAGCGATTCTGGCGACAGAAGGTCCGGTGTTGATGATTGCCGGCCCGGGAACGGGAAAGACATTCACTCTGGTAAAGCGGATATCCTACCTCGTTAGGGAAAAAGGCGTGAAGCCCGGCGAGATTATGGTAGTGACCTTTACGGAAAAAGCCGGTAGAGAATTACTCACCAGAATCTCTAATGAGTTTGTCGATCTGAATCTGAACATAAATGAGATGTATATTGGAACCTTCCATTCTGTGTGCCTCCGTATTCTTAAGGAAAGTTCCGGATACGCGGAAGAAACCGGCAGATGCCGCATGCTGGATGCCTTTGAGCAGACATATCTTGTTTGCCGCAATATAGACAGTTTTAACTGCTTTGGCAATTTTAAAAGACATATTTCCGCAAGGAATCCCTGGAAACAGTCTCTGGAAATCTGTCGTTATGTGAATCATCTGATGGAGGAACTGGTAGACGTTGACGCTATGGAAGTAGACCGCGATGAAGACATGAGGTTTCTTGCAAAGCTTGTGCGCAGGTATCAGGAGCTCCTTGCGCGTAATAATGCAATGGATTTCTCGTCCATACAGACAAAAACATATGACATGCTCATGAAGCAACCGGAGATATTGTCAAAAATCCAGGATAACATCCGATACATTATGGTAGATGAGTATCAGGATACAAACTATATTCAGGAGCAGATTGTTCTGCTGCTTGCCGGTGATCGAAAGAATATCTGTGTGGTTGGCGATGACGATCAGGGCATGTACCGCTTCCGCGGGGCTACAATCCGAAATATATTGGAATTTCCGGATAAGTTTGATACATGTAAAGTTATTCATCTGGATATCAACTATCGGTCCGAGCCTGGCATTATCGACTTTTATAACCGGTGGATGGAGAATATGGACGGCATCAATCTCTTTAATTGGGATAAGTACCGTTATGCAAAAAAAATCATAGCCGGAAAGAAGCCGCTGTTTTCTAAAGCATCCGTGTATTCTTGCGGCGGTGATTCGATAGATGATGAGAAGGCCGAACTTTTAAAGCTGGTTATGGATTTGAAATCCAGAGGCAATATTAGTAATTATAACCAGGTTGCCTTTCTGTTTCGCTCGGTTAAGAGCAAGGAAGCTATGGAGATTGGCGCATGGTTTGAGAAAAATGGCGTCCCGGTGTATTCGCCGAGATCGGATATGTTCTTTGAACGAGCAGAGGTAAAGCAGCTTCTCGGATGTATCATCATGTGTTTTACAAGCTACATGATGGATTTGAAGAGGAACATGTTCCTTCATGGAATTAGTAAAGGAGTGCGCCAATATTACATCGGCTGCCTTAAGGCGGCATTGCCGTTTGCAAAAACTGACGTATCTTTGATGCAGTACATTGATAAGGTTAAAAATGAGATTCAGGAACTTAAAGGAGCCTCGGATTTCTGCCTGCTTGACATTTTCTATCACATGATTGCCTATGAGCCGTTCAGGGGATACTTGCAGGTCGGTACGCGGGACAATGTGATAAAGAGCAGAGCAGCCAGAAATCTTTCGGAGCTGTCTCGGATGTTCAGCCGTTTTTCCTTCCTGCATGATATGCACAATGTTTCTGCGGATAATAAGCTGGCAATGCCGGAGGAACTTTTCAATATTTATTTCAAATATATGATTGAGGATGGCATTGGAGAATATGAGGATGAGTCAGAATACGCTCCAAGCGGCTGCGTTTCCTTTATGACCATTCATCAGTCCAAGGGATTGGAATTTCCAGCCGTTGTGGTTGGTTCCTTGGGGAGCGTGCCAAGGCGGACCAGCGATCCCCTGCTGTATTCAGCCGAGAGCAGGTTTTTTCGACGGCAGCCATTTGAGCCGATGGCAGATATCAAGTTCTTCGACTTCTGGAGATTGTATTATACAGCTTTTTCCAGAGCTCAGAACCTGCTGGTTCTTGCAACGAAGAAAACGGACAGCAAGTACTTTGGAGAATATCTGGTGCAGATGCCGGATGCAGGAATCTTTACGAGTAAGGTTCCCTTCGCGGATGTGAAGGCGGTGAATTATAAGCATGTATATTCCTTTACATCCCATATCTCTGTCTATGAGGGCTGTCCGACGCAGTATAAGTACTACAAGGAATATGGCTTTGCTCAGAACAGGATGTTCCATACATCCGTCGGCTCCCTGGTCCATGCAACATTGGAGGACATGAACAAGTGTATTATTGCGGGCAGACAGGATCGCGTTAATGAAGATGCGATTAAAGAGTGGTTTGTGCTGAACTACCAAAGCATGCAGGAGCAAACGGGATATTTCCTGACAGACGAGCAGAGGGGAAATGCGCTGCAGCAGGTCATTCGATATTACCATCGCAGGAAAGATGAGCTTGGCAGGGTATGGCGGGCCGAGGAAGAAATAAATCTGGTGCTGCCAGACTATATTCTGCAGGGTGTTGTTGATCTGATTGAAGGTCAGGGAAATACGGTGGAGATTGTGGACTACAAGACAGGTCCTAAGCCTGACGTCTGTAATTATCCGGAGCGGGTAGAGCATTATAGGAAGCAGTTAGAGATTTATGCGTATCTGGTTGAAAAGCGGTATGGTAAAAGGGTAAAACGGATGCATCTGTACTATACCAGCTGCCAGAATGACAATCCTCTGATTACCTTTGAGCGTACCAGATCATCCATCGATCATACGGTGGCGGAAATATCAGAGACCATAAAAAATATTGAAAATAAAAATTTTGACGGAAGCGTTACAAACTCGTATGCATGCACATTCTGCGATATGCGGTATGTATGCAAAAAAGCGTAAGGAGGAACAACACTATGGCTATATGTATAAAGTGCGGGAAAGAAAATGATTTCTGCCTGTGTGACAGTTGCAGAAACGGAGCAGATCTAGAAGCGTTGTGTCAGGAATTGATTGCTTATAAACCGGGTTCCGGAGAAAATCCAATCTGGGAAAACCTATGCAGCGAGTTCAACAGTTCTGTTAATTTGAGAAATCTGGTATTTGCAGTCAGTGATTATCTGCCGACACCAAGAAAAGAATATCAAAGAGTACTGGCGATTGCTGCTGCTTTTTCAAGCGCATCTACTTCCAATGTGCCAAAAGACAGCAGACAGTGGTTTTATGAGATTTACGAAACGATAAAAGATAATGACGGTCTGACGGAGGACGAGAAGAACAGGCTTCACGGCATTGCTCTTGGAGCCTTCTATATGGACTATGATTATTCGGCAGCAGACAAGATTGCTTCCCGGCTTAGTGAATCTGAGGATATTCCCTGGCAGGCCTGTTATAACTTGGCGGAATTTTACATAAATACCCGCAGATATGACGCTGCGGGAGAGGTGATTGCCGATGCGCTGCGACGGTTTGAAAATGACACATCCGCGGTTCAGACCATGCAGAGCTGCGCTGAGAGGAACAAAAAACAGCGTGAAAAGGCAGAAGCAGGTAAACCGGAATATATGCCAAATCCGAGAGAAAATCGTGATGAGGTAAGGCAGAAATATGTTGATTTTCTGGAGAGTATTGGCATTGAGGCTGCCATGCCCAAACCGAGAAAGAAAGCGCCGACGCCAATCCCACTGGATCAATACCCTAATCCAGTAGAAACGCGAGAGGCGGATTTTGACAGCTTTGTAGCCTTTGATTTGGAAACGACTGGGCTCAGTTCCTCAAAAGATTCTATCATCGAGATTGGCGCTATTCGCGTATGTGGCGGGCAGGTTATAGAAAAGGCTGAATTTATCTTTCAGGAACTTGTAAAGCCGTATAAACAGAAGATCTCCGATGAGATTCAGCAGCTTACCGGTATAACAGCGGATGACGTCAAAGATGCCCGGGAAATGTGGGAGGTCTTTGAGGATTTCATGAAATTTGCCGGAGACGATATTTTGCTTGGCTTCAACTGTATGGCTTTTGACAGCAAATTTATGGTCAGAGCCGGCCGGTACGCACGTATTAAAATTCAGAATAAATATTTTGATGTAAAGCGTTACGCGACTCAGTTTAAAGAGCAGCTAGACATAATAGATGCCAGGACTGTCTCCCTGGAAGAACTGTCGGAGAAACTTGATATAGAAAACCCGCAGGCTCACAGAGCATTGGCAGATGCGGTTACTACGGCACGGGTTTACCTAAAATTAAAGGAGATGGATGGCGGCAGCGAAAAAAATTCTGTCAACGATCTGTTGTCAGATTTGGATAATTGGTAAAAGAAAATTTCAAGATAGACAGATTCTGTCAGTGCCTATTTGCTAAAATATGTATAGTATGGAGGCAGTTATAGCGAGAGAGGATGGTGATGAATGGATAAAAAAGTTGCAAGAATAATCAGTCTGTATAACCGCATTATGGACGGAGAAATTCTGGTTAAAGCAGACGAGGCTGCCCGATACGGAGTCAATGAAAGAACTATTCAGCGGGATATCGACGATATCCGGGCTTACTTTGCAAATGATCCGGAATCTAATCGGGAACTGATTTATGATCGCTCTCAGAAGGGTTACGTTCTGGTTCAGAGCAGAAGGAATACTCTAACAAACAGCGAAATTCTTACGGTGTGCAAGATTCTTCTTGAAAGTCGGTCGCTTGTTAAAGAGGAAATGTATCCGATCATTGACAAACTTTTGCAGTGCTGCGTGCCTTACCCAAATTATAAGCAGGTGCAGAATTTGATCAGTAATGAGAAGTTTCATTATCTGGAGCCGCATCACGGTAGAAAATTTGTGGATGACATGTGGAATATTGGCAGTGCGGTGTATGAACATCGGTTGATGCGTATTCGCTATCAGAAGCTAAAAGAGCCGGACAAGGTGAAACGGCTGATTCAGCCAGTAGGAATCATGTTTTCGGAATACTACTTTTATCTTTGCGCTTATATCTCTGTCAGCGAAGAAATGCCTGATGTTCCCAAACGGCCATTCCCTACGATTTATAGGATAGACCGCATTGCAGAGTATGAAATTCTGGACGAGCATTTTCGTGTACCATATGCCGACCGCTTTCAGGAGGGCGAATTCCGAAAGAGGATTCAATTCATGTTTGGCGGTGAATTGAGGACAATCAAGTTTAAGTACAAAGGCCTGAGCATTGAGGCTGTGCTGGATCGTTTTCCGACGGCGGAGATCATAGAACATGATGAGACCGGCTGGACGATTAAGGCCGAAGTGTATGGAGATGGCGTTGATATTTGGTTGAGGGGGCAGGGAAATATGATAGAAGTGATTGACAAAGGGACGGGATTATGAGTCTTTTTGGGACACTCAGATACTACCAGAAGGTAATAAGTATGGAGATTGATTTGAGCAGATTTGAGGTTTAGGGAGGGTTATGCTATGGCAGAGGAAAAGACTTTAGTTAAAGGACTTCATTTTTTCATAGAGTCGGATGATTGTCTTTGGTTCACCGAAAAGTTTGTTGAACGAAATTATGATGAACGAGAAATATATAGAAAATTTAGCAGTATCGACGATTGCAGCTTTGATTTTATCAGTGTGCCATACCATTTGACAATCAAAGCAGGTGATGATATTATACTTTCTTTCTATTATCGCAGTGAACATAATTGTTACGATGAGGATAATGCAGCTTTAATCATTGCGCTCCATACTAATGGTAAAGATCCAGATATTGTTAAAGATGATATTGTCTTGCATAGCGCGGCTATTTCAGGGATAATGATAAATGCTTTAAAAGCGAGCGTTATACTTAGAGAGTATATCGTTAATAATAATCTGATGGATCAGTTTGCAAATTTAGATATGAATACAGAGGGGATACTGGTTAAACGTCAAAAGAGCGATATGATATTCGAACGAGTATCCGGTATGAAGCGTCCTTCTTTGGTGTGTATATTGTCAACTACACTAAAAAGACAGGAGATGAGGCCATATCCGGATGAAATGAAAAATACTGAAATGATTGAAAAGATGTCCTTTGAAAAAAAACTGGAAGCAGCAGAGGCGTGCAATGAAATTGCAATGGAACAAGTTGCAGTCGCTTATTTGAATGGTGATGAGAATAATGGCATTGAGTCGAATCCGGGGAAGGCGGCTTATTGGCTTTTCAAATTGGCTGAACTTGATAATCCTATGGGATGTTTCAATTTGGCAATCTTATTCATTAAAGGCCAGGGTGTTGAGCAGAATTTTGAACAGGCTTTACATTGGATAGGAAGAGCCCTATTGAATGGTAATGAAGAAGCCGTGTTGTATGCATCAAGACTTCGTGAAATTGTTGATTTAAAGGAAAAAATTTCAACAGGCGATCTGTCTGCGAAAGTAGATCTGGCTCGCGCATATTTGTGGCTCGGCACAATGCTGGGAGATGATTTTTATGACATTTTTAATCAAAAGAGTGTTGCGCTCGCCGAGGAAGCGGAGGCTGCTGGCATCGTTGCTGCGGAATGGGTACTTGGTTATGCGTATGAAAAAGGACTAGGCGTTGCTTCAGATATGGGAAAGGCAATTGAACATTATAGGCGAGGAGCTGAACTTGGTAATGATATTTGTCAATACATGCTTGGTTCTATTTATCTTGTGGGAGACGATGTTCCCACAAATCCGAAAAAAGGATTTGAACTCTACATGAAATCTGCTGAGCAGGGAAATGGAACTGCGATGAAGTTGCTTGGTCTTTGTTATCGGGAAGGATGTGGCGTAGATAAAAGCATGAAGAAAGCTATTTACTGGTATGAGAAAGCCCTTGAAGTTATTGATGATCCTGAATTGGCCCAGGAGGTAATGGATTATAAGTCGCTTTCTGACATTGGTGACGAATGAAATAAACTCTTATAAACATTGTGATAAAGAGGGCGTTGTTCCTGAAAAGCCCCGTCCTCGCATATACTATAAAGAAATCTGGTGATGAAAAAATGGATAAAAGAAAGTTTGCACGCACTACTGAGAGATCGGATATGGTGGTAGATGTCTCGGAAAAAGACATGGAGGTGCGTCAGAGTAAAGGGAAATTTGAGGAGAAGGTATTTGCACAGTATCCGTTAATTGGCAGCAAAATCATAAAGCAGAAAGAACTTGATAAGCTAAATGCATATTCCAGAAAATACATTGATACAGTCTTACGATATCCGGAGATAGAGTTGTCTCTGCGTGCGAAGATGCAGATAACTTTGGCTTTGGTCAATAATGCCAAGAACTGGAAAAATGAAGAGAACGGTAACTTCTGGAATTATATTGCTCTTCAATTCGGATACCGTGACGCAAGCGGTTCTGTAGTACATCTTTTGCAGTCTTCGTTAGAAAGTGCAATGAAGAAGAATCACCGTCTTTTTATAGAGGGATCAAACGGTCGCGCATTTAAGTCCACAGCAGTCATTCATGCTCTTGCTACTCGAAAATCGTGGATGGCACTTTTTGATTTTTTGTTCGATTTTTATAAAAACAATTTGAATTGGAAGATAATCCCTGGAGATCCTCTTCTTGAAGTTATGATTCGGTCTCTTCAGCAAAAATTAGCCGGAGATGGCAGCGAAGATATAGAACTGACGATTAGCTCGAAAGCATATTCTTTCCAGGAAGGTATTCGGAAACTTGTTCAATTTAGACCAATGTTTACCAGAGGGCTGTTTGAAAAACTCATATTAAAAATAGATGCTATGGTTAATTCGGGAGATAAATCGGCTAAGACTTATGAAGAACTGCTTTGTGAAGAATGGTTTAAGGAGAAGATTACGGCGATTGCCAATACAAAGTGTGCGGAGCGTCAAAGCCTGAGTGGGATGAGGGACGTTGCAATTGATTATTCTCGTATTCACGCAAAATACATTTTGAAAAATGAAACAGATATTCGGCTTGTTTTGCCGGATATTCGATTAAAGAGCGAAAAAATCAACAGGGCTGTTGTAGCTGTTTATTATAATGGTTCCATTGCCTGTCAGCAAAATATGAGCTGGTACGGAAATGAGCTGGGTAAAACTTTGAATGGCGTATCATTATCTCTTCCAGCGGTTCCTACCGGCACTGAGGCAATAGGCATCCAGGTTATAATAACCTGTAACGACGAAGAAATTTATAATTCCAAGGATACACTTAATCGCAGAACTTGGATTTTTTATGGCAGCAATGAATATAATACCAGCCAGATAAAAAAAGATAATTATACGCTTGTCATACCAAGAGCATCTGTACTGAAAGCGGAGAATGCTGAAATTACGAAAATTGACGGATTTAAGAATTTTGGATTACAGGCATTTTTTCTTGAGTTGAAAGATGGTTATGTAATATCGGTTGATGATAGATTAGTTGCCTTCGACAGTGAAAATGGAATAGACATCCGTGTGATTGCGCCTTCCGAGTCTTCGATGCTTCCGTGTGTAGAAGTAGACGGACAGGAATGTTATTTCGCATATTATAATAGTGTTTGCAGGATTATTCTGGGCAACTTGGATTATCTTCAAAAGTATGTAATTCTTCGAGATGAACAACGGATAGATTTCTCGTCGCTTTTTTCTTCGGATAATGGGTTGGTCTTTACATTTCCTCTGTTGGGAGATAAGGACACCTGCAGGCTGCAGGTTATTAATCTGGCAAATGAACATTTGATGTTTGATAGGAGCTTTGTTCTTGTTAGGCAAGCATCGTGCAGCTTCAACAGAGAATTTTATTATTCTGCTTCTGATTATCAGGATGCTGAGTATCGGATTAACATTGATGATTTTTCGGAAAGCGTGTCATTTGATGCAAATGCAAGAGAAGTTCGGATTCCATATAGAAACGGCGAACTGCATGCCGCTATTCCGAGGATTGATGTTCAAGAAACCAGTGGGACGTGGCTGGATGGTTCTGCTCAGGCATGGTATATAGGAGATATTCCGCAGACAAGTCTGTTAAGAATTTCAGCGCCGCCGAAGATAGATGTAAAGTTTTTTGTTGGCGGAAAAGATGTTATGTATGATGGCCAGGGGGTGGTTACGATTGGTAATGTGCTTCAATCTTTCTGTAATGCTGAAAACTTTTCTCTTGCGGATGTTGAAATGAGAGTTGCCGGTAGCAGGCAGAGCAATGAATATCAGTTAGCTAGGATTTGTTATAAGGAGCGATTTCTTGGCAGGCCGGAGTTCTGGACAGAAGGCCATAAGCTCTTCTGGAATCAGGGTGGTACTTTTATTGGTAAATCCGACCGGACATTTGCCTTATCATTATATGGAGAGGCTGATGCTCCGATTGAATTTAAATTAGACAAAAACACAGAGTTTGTCGAAATCCCGGAAGATATGCCAATCGGAAATTATCATTACGAGATTAGCATTATTTCTGGCGGTTTGTTTAAAACGGTGAAAGAAGTTATAGCAGAAGGAGATTGTATTGTTGGCGATCAGAACCTGCTTCGTTTTAGAAATCGCAGAATTGTAATTGATTCAATTACAGATGAGTTTAATGAAGGCGCTGGTCATATATCAATCAGAACCTGTTATATTGATAAGATAGAATTTCAGGGAATGGAGGACACTTCTGAGGGATATTGTCCGGTTTATAGTGGCGTGATGTATACCACAGGATATAATGGTGAGAGATACGAGTTCTCATTCGATAGTCACACAAATAAGAAAGGTGTGACGAAATTGATGGTTAATCCAGTACGAATTGTTTATGTTGGCGACACAGTTCTTTATATAACCGATTCAGATGGTGACGGCCTCTATTATTACCATTACTATGATAAATATTTAGAAAATACAGTCTATGCGCTGACAGATCGCGAGTACACAAAGAAAAACAAGCATACCTATGCAAACGCTGATCTGTATTCGTATCGGACGGAAAGGATATAAGTATGTTCAGTCCAATTTTGGCAGCCGAAAAAATTAAAAATGAATTTATTGGATACATCTCTACGTTGTTTCATATTTCTGACAGGGAATATGCGGCGCAGTTTGTTTCTGCATTGCAGGCCGATGGTGCGGTCTCAAAAGGACCATACCTTGATGTGAGCGATTCTTATAAAACAGGCAAGAGCCTGGCGCAAATGATTGAGGAAGGCGAGGCTTCCCCTCTATTCAAAATACTGGAGGGCAATATACCTGACGGTGAAAAAGAAATTCAGATTAATAGAGGGCTTTATCTTCACCAGGAAAATGCACTCAGAAAAACAAACCAAGGCAAAAATCTGATTGTTACGACGGGTACAGGTTCAGGTAAGACGGAATGTTTCATAATCCCTATTATTAATCATTTGCTCAGAGAAGCAGAAAAAGGTACATTAACCTCCGGCGTTCGGGCAATTCTGATTTATCCCATGAATGCATTGGCGAACGATCAGATGAAACGACTCCGTAATTTACTCAAAAGTTACCCGGATATTACCTTTGGCGTCTATAACAGCAGTACCAAACAAAATGAGCAGGATGGCATTGCAGAATATGGAAAGATATATAAGACGGCTAATGGTTATCCGCTCAAGCCACTGAAAAATGAAATCATTTCTCGGGATCAGATGCAGAAAACGCCGCCGCATATTCTTGTGACAAATTATGCCATGCTAGAGTATATGATGCTCCGACCGAAAGATGACCTTGTCTTTTCAGGGGCAAAGCTGCGATTTCTTGTCCTTGATGAAGCACATATTTATCGCGGCACAACAGGAATGGAAACCTCCCTGCTTTTAAAGCGTCTCAAGGCCAGAATCAGCAATCCTGAAAATGTGCTGCACATTCTTACTAGCGCAACACTTGGCGGAAAAGAAGCTGACGAGGATATCGTTAAATTCGCTGACACACTTTGTAATGCAAGATTCCGGGAAGAAGATATTATCCGTTCACAGAGTGTGGTGCCTTCGTATGATAAACCTTCGAAGAATATTCCACTTTCCGTGTTTGCAGATATTGTTGATCCGAAGAAGCCGCTGAATGTAATTGCAGAAGATTATGGTATGGATATTTCAGACGAACAGTCGGATGCGGAGTTTCTGTATGATCTCTGTGTATGTGCATCTGTATATCGTCAATTGCGCAACATTACTTGCCGACCGATGACGATTCCGGAAATTACCGGAGCTTTAAGAGAAACGCACGATGTTACGGAACAGGATGTTGTAAATATTATTAGTGTGGCGGCACAGGCTGCTAAGAACAAGTCTGCTCTCATTAAGGCACGTTATCACATGTTCGTTAAAGCACTCGAGGGCGCATATATTACACTTGGACAGCACAAGAAACTGATACTGAACCGCAATCGTAATACGATGATTAACGGAGAAGGATGGAAAGTATTTGAATGTGCTATATGTGACGATTGTGGACGTATTGCTGTAGCAGGTCGTGAGATAGATGGTAAGCTGGAATTTGCATGTGATTCTTATGATTTGAATATGGAATACTATTTACTTCGTGACAGCCATGATACCGATCTGGATGGTGAGGAAGATGAGGAAGATGCTAACTGGGAAATCGGAAAAAATGATTACTTGCTGTGCTCTAAGTGCGGTGCTCTCATACATGAGAGTCTGAAATCAGATTTGCCGTGTACCTGTGGCCTCAATCATTACGTCAGAGTTCGCAAGGCAAAGAAAAACGGAGTCCGTGGCGATGGGAAATGCCCAAGCTGTAACTTTGGAAATTTCAAGACATTTTATCTTGGCTACGATGCTGCTACAGCGGTACTTGGAACTTCACTCTTTGAGGAATTGCCGGAGAGCGAGAAGGTTCTGAAGAGTAAGCGTCCGGAAGCTGGTAGCAAAAGGGGGCTTTTTAGTTCTGCAAAACAGTCGGCGCAGGTAGATATTATCAAAAGAAAGAGACAGTTTCTGTCTTTTTCTGACAGTCGTGGTGAGGCAGCCTTCTTCGCTTCTTATATGACAGCTTCTTATAGTGAATTCCTTCGCCGGCGTGGAATTTGGCATGTTGTTGATAAGAATCGCGATAATATGGCTGCGCATCCCTGGGAGATTCAGCATTTTGTAGATGAACTGACTGCTTATTTCGATTCCTGCAGGACATTTGCAGAACCTGGCGATAAGGGAACAGAAAACCTTACAGCTATTAGCAGAAAGAACGCTTGGATTGCAGTCCTCAATGAGATGGCAAATGCCCGCAGAAGCACCAGTCTTGTATCTATGGGTATTATTAAATTCAACTATAAGGGCAATAGCGAAGAAGTGATGGCTGGTGTGGCAGAAGCTTACGGTCAGAATATTCAGGATATGAAGGCGCTATTTGATCTGTTGGCGATGGATATTGTTTATCACGGTGCCATCGAGGGTGACTGTGAACTGACAGATGATGATCGGGAGTATATTTTCTATACAGCAAAAGCAAAACGTGTAAAGCGCTGCAAGGATTTGGATAAGGACAAGAAAAAATCTTATCTTGCCGGGTGGTCTTCGGCTATCAGAAAAAACGGTAATCTGCTTAAAAATGGGCGCTTGAAAAGGGTAATGAAGGTTTTGAATTTGGACGAGGCATCAGCAAATGAGCTTTTGCAGATTTACTGGGATGAGGTTCTCAGGGGAGAAGAACCGCTTTCTACCGCAGGCAATGATGAGTTTTATTTCAGCGCCGAGCGTTTTACAATCGGCGCTGGGACGGAAGATGTGCCTATCTATGTCTGTGATGTTTGCGGCAAAACCAGCATGATCAATTGTAAGGGCATGTGTACAACATTGAAATGTGGAGGGCATCTGAAACAGATTACACATGCAAGTTTATTGGAAGACAATCACTATGCAAAACTTTATCAATCTAGTTTGATGCAGCCGTTGCATATCAAGGAGCATACAGCTCAGCTTGGTCGGGAAGAACAGCAGAAGTATCAGGAGATGTTTGTAAACAAGGAAATCAATGCTCTGAGTTGCTCAACGACTTTTGAAATGGGCGTCGATGTCGGTGACCTTGAAACGGTTTATTTGCGAAATATGCCGCCTTCACCGGCAAACTATGTGCAGAGAGCAGGTCGCGCAGGGCGTGGAAAGAATGCAGCCGCCTTTTCATTGACGTATTCAAAGCTGAGCTCGCACGATTTCACCTATTACAAAAATCCAGAAAATATGATTACTGGAAAGATTGGTGTCCCACTTTTCACTGTAAGAAATGAGAAGGTGATTCTTCGTCATATCTTTGCGGTTGCATTAAGTGATTTCTTTGCAAAACAGGTGGATGTTTATAATGCTAATAACGCTGATGTATTTCTAAATGGAGATGGGTGGGAACGGCTTTGCGCTTATCTGAGGAGTAAGCCTGAGCATCTGAAAGAAATTTTGAAAGCATCTATTCCAGAAAATATGCACTCCATTATGGGAATCACTGATTATTCCTGGATTGATAAGTTGATTGGAGATGATGGAGTTCTGAAAATTGCTGTAGATGAATTTCGTCAAACAGTGCAATATTATATTGACGAATATAATGGACTGCTTAAAAAGGGGCTCACACAGGAGGCGGCTGCAGTCGAAAAAAAACTGTGGTCTTATCGACGTGGTAAAGATGATAACCGCGGACGCAATGAGTTGATTGAATTTCTCGTAAGAAACAACGTTTTGCCGAAGTACGGCTTTCCTGTTGATACGGTGGAACTATATCAGAATGCCAACTCATCAACGGATAGGAAATTGCAAATGGTACGCGATCTGCAGCTTGCTATTTCTGAGTATGCTCCAGATGCACAGGTAGTTGCAGATGGTAAACTGTACACAAGTAGATATATTCGTAAGCTTCCGCAAACTACGGGCCAGGATTGGGAAACTGCCTACATTGCACAATGCGAAAATCCCTCCTGTCAGACCTGGAATCATAGATTTATGGAGCCGGATTCTTCAGGAGAGGAATGTGTTTCCTGCCATGAGATTATCCCTAGGATTAGGTGGAAGCAGGCTATTGAACCGCGTAAAGGTTTTGTTGCAGATGCGAAGCCTAAGGATGTTCCGATGCGTAAGCCGGACAAAGTGTATCGGAGCGATGATTTCTATATTGGCGATGCTCAGCGACAAATCATGCAGAAGTACGCCTTTGTAATGAATGACGGTAATCGTTTCCAGATGGAGACATCCATCAATGATTCTCTGATGGTTGTCTGCAAGGATGATTTTTATGTTTGCCCTCATTGTGGTTATGCAGAGAGTACGACAGAGAATATGGAGGATGCAAGCTTTAATTCTCATCAGCACACATTGAAACGAATACATACTACACCCTGGGGAAAGAAGTGTGAAGTTAAACTTGTTAAGAACAAACTTTGTCATGTGTTTAGGACAGATGTTGTTCGTCTGGTATTTGCTACTCCCCAGGCCGACAGTCAGGATGTGATGTTGTCTGTTATGTACGCTCTTCTGGAAGCTTTATCGTCTGTTTTGGATATCGAGCGTAATGACATCAAAGGATGCCTGCATAAAATCGTTTATGATAACAGACTGATTTATTCAATTGTTCTTTATGATGCGGTAGCAGGAGGTGCTGGTCATGTGAGACGAATGGTTACAGAAGACGGGGGCAAGTTTCGTCAGGTTGTCGATAAGGCAATCGCTATCACTAAAGGATGCAACTGCTCGCCTTCCTGCTATAGCTGCCTGAGAAATTATTATAACCAGAAGATTCATGATAAGCTGAACAGAAAGTATGCTTATGATTTTTTGGAGAATTATGCGGGTGAACTTGAGCCAATAACTAACGAGGAATTTGAAAAAGGAAAGGTTACCGTTTTTTGACAGTTGAGTAGATAGGCATGTTCTGACTAGGAGATTTTAATATGAAGTTATTATCAAAAACAACAGTATGGAGGAAAACAATGAAAAAGATATCAGGAAATAGCAACGGTGATTTTAAAGAAAATAATACCAAAGATACTAAACAGGAAGAAAATGATTTGAAGGAGTACTGTGATGAATTTTTAAAGCAGGCAAAAAAAAATTTAAAAAGACTTAGGGAAGATTGGGAATTTACTCGAGATGAATACAGTAGTGGTTTAGAGAGCAAAAAAATAAAATCAGAATATGAATTAAAATGGGAAATGAAAAACATAAAACAGGTGGCAAGGTCATATGGATGTAAATACGATGATTTTTTGACTGAATTAGACAGAGAAGGGAAAAAATTATTAAAGCAAGGTGCAAATTATTTATTAAAAGAAGGCATAAATGATATTGTAGGAGATGTATTCGATGCGTTTTCTGATTTGAGTTTATCATTTAATACTTTTTTTGGGCTTGCTTTAGAATATGATTCTTTCAAATATAGTTCATTTTATCGGGATTTGGGAAGATTTGTTTATGATATTCCGAATGAATTAAATGATATTAAGCGTTGGTGGAAACGAGAATATGAAAAAGATCCACAAGTAGTAAAAAAAAGAAAAAAGGAAGAAGAAAATAATAAAATTTTTTTATCTGAAATATTAGGAGATTTGAAAGAAGAACAGAAAATATATAAAAATGAAATCAAGGAAATTCAAGAAGAATTGGAATTTGAACGAAAAAAAATTGAAGAAGAATGTGAGTCATTAAAAAATGAACAGATAGATATACTAAAAAAGGGAAATGATGAAATTATAGCGGATTTCCAAAAGAACATTGAATTAGTGGAAAAAGAAAACATGATTAAAGAGGATGAATTATTCATATTGGGGATATTAAAATTTCGTCAAAAGAATAAATTATTAAATGAAATTGATATCAACAAACATAAAATAGAAAAAATTAGGTTGGAAATTACAAATACTAATACGGATTATAAAAAGAAAAGAGAGGAGATTATAGAAAGATTTGATAACGAATACAAAAAGAAAATATTAGAGTTAGAACAATCATTTAAAATGCCTACCAATCCAAAAGATATTAAAGAAAAAATTTCCAGTATAATAAAAAGAAATACTCCATCATTAAGCAAAAATAAGTATCGAGTTACTAATAGTAAGTGTGGATTAACTGATATGAATAGAAATAATTCATATTCATGTGCAAGAAGAAAAATGTATGAGTTAATAAAACGTAACAGAACAATTAATCCGAATAGAAAGGATAAGATAATATTGATTAAAGATTTAAGCAAGTTGAGAATTTACCAAATTTTATTTTCTTTAGAAGAAGATGGATTAGTGAGTAGAAGTATAAACAACAAAGGTCAAATAATTTTTCGTGTGAAGTAGAGCATGTTATAGAAGGAGGTTTGTCATATGGTTAATAACAATTTTGATTTTATCAGATTAAGAAAGGATTTGGAGGATTATTTTACATCTGCAATGTTTATGGCGTCCCCGATTGCAATGATGGATGTGATTGATGTAAAAACAGCATCTTCCGAAGAACTAATAAAATTAGCAAAAAAAAATAAATTTGATTTGAACAAGTACAGAAAAAAAAGCAATACTAATAATAGTAAAAAAAGAGAAACAAGGGAAGAAATGCGCATTGATTGGTTTGATAATCCGTTAATATGATGATGGTATCAAAAAAATATTATGGAGGAAAAAACAATGAAAATTGACATCGAAAAATTAAGAGAAGATATGAAACAGGAATGTTATGGCGCCTATTTCGGAGGCGGATTTGGGGCTGCTTTAATGGAATCTTTTGATGTAGAAAAGGCATCACCGGAAAAGTTAATAGAAATGGCGAAAAATAAGAGAGGGATAGATCTCGACAACTATGTGTTAAAAGATGATGCGGAATTTTAGAAGAATAGCCCCCCGAGAAGGAACGGGAAACCGTATTGACAATATGCCGGAAAAAATGTATTCTATCAGTAAAAGAAGCCAATTAAAACTGACCTGAAATTAAAGAAAAATGTTATTTATTAAACATATAATGAGGAGAGAATATTTATGAGCAGAATTTTATTTTCGCCGGTGGGAGGCTCGGATCCAATCAGAAATTACAGGGATGGCTCGCTGCTCCATATTTGCAGGCATTACCTCCCGGATAAGGTGTATTTGTATCTGTCTTTTGAAATGTATGAAAATCACAAACGGGATAATCGTTACCTGTACTGTTTGGATGAGCTGGGGAAAATGTGCGGTCATTCGTTCCGCACAGAACTGATTATTCGTGAAGACCTGAAAGATGTGCAGGATCATGAAATTTTCTATCAGGATTTTATTACCTGCATTACGGACATAAGGAAAACGATGCTTCCAGAAGATGAGCTGTATGTTAATATTTCATCGGGGACGCCGGCGATGAAGAACGCCCTGGTTGTGCTGTCTACCTTGGCCGAGGTTCCGTTTCAGGCAATTCAGGTGACAACTCCGCTGAAAAGCAGCAATCGCATGGACGAGAATATGCAGGAGTATGAGGTGGAAGCGCAGTGGGAGTGCAATGAGGATAACCTTCCGGATATTCCGTCGCGCTGCCAGGTTGTGAAGTCAGTCAATCTGGCTTCTTTGCTGAAAGCCAATATTGTAAAAAAGCATTTGCTGGCGTATGATTATACGGCGGCCTATCAGGTCGCGGAAGGGATGAAAGAGCAGCTTTCACCGGAATGTCTGCTGTATTTGGAGCAGGCAAAGGCGAGAGCTGAACTAAATGCGTATCGCGTCAATGAGATTGCCGGAAAAATCGGATATCAGCCCATGCCCGTCAGAAGCGAGGGAGAGAGGATTGTGGTGGAGTATCTTCTGAGTTTGCAGATAAAAAAGCTTCGCGGAAATTATGACGATTTTGTAAGGGCGATTACGCCGCCGATTGTTGCTCTGATGGAACGTGCGTTAAAAAAACAGTGTCATACGGATATTGATACATATTGTATCGAGTGGAACGGGGTGCGGAAATGGGACAAGAACAAATTAAAAGGCAGCGAGGCGGAGCGGATTTTGCAAGATAGGTATCAAGGACAATTTAATTATAATGGTCCGGTGTATTCCGTGCATATTAAAGATTTGATTCTTGCCCTGTCAAAAAATCAAAAGCTGAATCTTTTGATTGAGGAGCTGCGGATAGTGGAGGAAAAGGTCAGAAACAGGGCGGCTCACACAATGACTCCGGTCACGGAGGACATGATTGAGAAGTGGACGCGCTTGACAGAAACGGATGCTAAAGGTTTTGTTTCCGCAGATAATCAATATTTGACAAATAGAAAAAGAAAGGGGCTGTTGCCAGGCGAGATTATGGAGAAGATAAAAAAGCTGGCAGAGTTTATTGGTATTGCGCCAGAAGATGAAATTTGGAACTCCTATGATTCTATGAATCAGAAAATTATCCGGGTTCTGGATAGCAGTCTTTCATTAAATTAAGAAAGGAGACATATCACAATGACAGAAAATATCGAAGTATTTACCCAGAGCAGTATTCGGATCAAGGACGGGGACAGGACGATTTATCTGGATCCGTTTCAGATGAAAACAGCTCCCCATGACGCGGATTTTATTCTGATTACGCATGACCATTTCGATCATTTTTCACCGGAAGATATCGCGAAGGCAGCGGGAAAGGACACAGTGCTGGTGGTTCCGGAAAAGATGAAGAAAAAAGCGGAGGAGGCATCTGCGCTGGTGAAGCAGATTGTGACGGTCGCGCTGGGCATGGAGCAGGATATAGAGGGGCTGGCGATTGAGACAGTGCCGGCGTACAATTTGCACAAGCCGTTTCATCCCAAGAGCGCTGGCTGGGTGGGCTATATTATGCAGATAGGCGGGAAGCGCATCTATGTCGCCGGGGATACGGACGCTACCGATGAGGCGAAGGCGGTCAAGTGCGACATTGCGCTGATTCCCATTGGCGGCACCTACACGATGGAGGCCAGGAAGGCGGCGGAGCTTGCGAACGCGATTCAGCCGGAGGTAGTGATTCCCACGCATTACGGCAGTATTGTGGGGAAACCGTCAGACGGGGATGTGTTTGCCGGATATGTGAAGGCGCCGGTCCTGGTGGAGTTGAAACTGAAATTTTGAGGAAAGTATGTCATGTAAAATATTGGAGTACAGAAAGAGTGGCATTAAAAAAATTTTTTCTGGCAAAGATATAGGTAAAGGAGGCGAGATAGATGTACTTGAAAAAGATTCATATAAAAAATTATAAAGCAATCGAAAGCTTAGATATTGACTTAAAACCAGGGGTGAATCTGCTTATTGGAGATAATGGGGCAGGAAAGACGTCTGTTTTAGAGGGAATGGCAGTGGCTCTTGGGGGAATGTTTGAAAATGTGACAGGCGTTACCCCAATAAATATTTTAAAAGAGGATATTCATTTAAAAATCAAACCACTTGGAGATTCGTCGGCATCGATTGAATATTGTGAGCCGGCTTCTGTAGGATGTGTTTTGCAAAGCATGAATGAACAGGAGTTTATCTGGAACAGAGTAAAGGAAGAACGATCTTCTAAAACCATGAAAACAGATGATAAAGATGTATGTATATGGATGAAAAATCTGACAAATGATTCGGAAGCTCTTCTTCCGTTGATCAGTTTTCAAAGTGCTGCCAGGGCATGGAGAGTTGAGAAGGGTGATTTGGGGGCAGAATTAAAGAAAAAGCTAGATGATAGAAGATGTGGATATGTTGGATGCCTGAAATCTTCTATGGATGTCAAATCTATTAAACAGTGGTGTCTCAAGCAGGAAATTGTGGCTTCCAATAAAGGATTTGTGCGCGAATATGAAATGTTTAAGAATATAGTAGCGTCTTTTATGAAGGAAATAAATGAAATGGAGGATATTCCGGCAGTTTATTATTCACCACAGTTTAACGAATTGGTTTATAAAAACGATCAGGTAGAAATGCCGATTTCGAAGCTGAGTGCGGGGTATCAATCATTATTATGGATGATTATGGATTTGGCGTATAGAGCATGTATGTTAAATCCGGAATTGGAGAAAAGGGAACAGATAGAAGGAATTGTTTTGATAGATGAGATAGATTTGCATTTGCATCCAAAGTGGCAGTGGAATGTAATAGAGGCATTGCGTAAAACTTTTGAGAATGTTCAGTTTATCATCGCAACACATTCGCCGATTGTAATAGCTTCATCTAAAGATGCAAATCTTATTTTTTTAGAAAGTGATAAAGATGTCAGTTATTTACCGGATTGCTATGGGTATGAGGTGGAGGATGTACTTCGTTATCGCCAGGAGAGTGTATCGAGGCCGAAGAATGTAAAGACATTAGTTGATCAGATAGAGACAGCTATAGATGATACGGATTTCGAAAAGGCTTCTGCCGTATTGGAGAAACTGAAAACGGTATTGGGGGAAGATAATTCTGAATATAAAAAAATGGCTGGAATGATATCGGATGCAAAGATGATAGAGGAGTGTTAATATTGTTATATATTAAAAAAGAAGGACTAAAAGATGACATCAATAGGAGAATTATAGAACTTCGTAAAAGTGATGGGTGGAAGAAAATAGGAGAAAAAGATACGGATGCAATTCGTCAGGTGTTTGACAATAATTTTCCGAAAAATGAGGTGAAAGAGATATTATTGCATGAACAGCATGGAATATGTGCTTATTGCATGAGGCGTATTCATATGGATAATCATTCCCGGATAGAACATCTCGTGCCATTGAGTAAGGGCAAGAATGGGGCGATTGACTATAATAATATGCTTGGGGTATGTGATGGTGGAGAGAGCGCGACAGGTGGTAAAGGCCATATCCTGTGTTGTGATGCCCATAAAAAGGAAACAGAAATTAAACTTAGTCCGCTCAATGAGATTCAAATGGATAAAATCGCTTATGATAAAGATGGGAAGATATATACAGATCCAATGGATAAGGATATGGAAAGAGATATTAACGAAGTCTTGATGCTGAACGGGATTCAGAAAAAGGATGGAACAGTGCGTGACACGTCAACAGAATTATTAAAGGGAAGAAAAGATACATATGAGGGAGCCAGAAAAATGCTAAGAAAATTAGATAAGGATGGGAAATGCACATCTTCAGTGATAAAAAAACTGATAGATAAATTATATAGCAGTGATGAGCGTGAGGAATTTGTGGGTGTTACGTTATATTATTTAGGAAAAAAGTATAGTTCGCTAGTTCGAAAAGGTATGTAATATACATAGATTATGTGCAGAACCTATGAGGAAAAGTGAACGCTTGAAAGAAAAAGAAATAACTAACAGGAGGAAATTATGGATCAGATTATGTCTGCAAAGACTGCGTTAGAGAGATTGAAAACAGGGAATGAGGCGTATCTTGCCGTCGCCCGCAACGACAGTGACATTTCGCCTGCCCTGCGGGAAAAGACGGCGAAGGAGGGGCAGCATCCCTATGCGGTCATTGTTACCTGCTCCGATTCGAGAGTGATTCCGGAGGATATTTTTATGGCGGGAATCGGGGAGCTGTTTGTAATCCGCGTGGCGGGAAACGTGATTGACAATCATCAGCTGGGGAGCGTCGAGTATGCGGCGTCTCATCTGGGCTGCCGGCTGGTCGTCGTGCTGGGGCATACGCACTGCGGCGCTATCGACGCGGCGCTTCATCACGATCCGGAGGGGTATATTAAATTTGTGACCGACGAGATCAGCCTTGCTATTGGAGACGAAACGGACGCCCTGAAGGCGTGCTGGAAAAATGTGGAGCGGAGTGTTTCGCTGATTAAGGACAGCTTGGATATTCAAAAAGAGGACGATGTGCGCATTCTCGGTGCTGTTTATGATATCGAGACGGGGCGCGTGGAGTTTGAGTGATTTAGGGGAGTGATGATAGTACAGGTTTTAATAAACAGTTTGCCAGAAAATCGTATCGCAATCGAATCACAATCGATTCATAATTGATTCAAAATCGTCTCATAATCGGTTCAAAAACGTATCGACAAGATTGAAACGATATGATATAATAACGAGGAAAATGCCGATGACGCTTGCGTCAAGAGGCATTTAACGAGTATCTCCATCAAGACGGAGTCGAGATGATATAATAGAAGCATAAAGGAATAGGATAGGAGGCGCTGGCATGCTGTTTCGTGAAAGTGAAGTTGTAGAACTGGAAGCAATTCGTCGTATGATCAAGGAAACAGATGGGGATCGTTTTGAATCCATGCGATGTTTGAATCAGGAACTGACATTTGAAGATGCCCAAAAAGAATTTGCGCTGCGGATGGTAGAATTTGGGCCGCAGCAAATGAGATCTCTGAAGCTGATTGATCAGGATAACCTTTACAGTAATCTGGGCCAGCTTCTATCGGATCAATGTGTTCATACTGTTAAGGTTGCTGTTTTTCAGGGAACAGATCAGACAATTTTCAGGGATCGTCGGGAGTTTACGGGATCTCTGTTGCGGCAGATGAACGAGGTGTATGATTTTATTGATTTTTATAATCAGACTCGTGCAACAATCAATAAATTAGTGAGAACGGATGTCAGGGATTATCCAGAACTTGCCATCAGAGAGACATTGCTGAATTTGCTGGTTCATCGTGATTATTCCTTTAGCGCCAGCGCAATCATCAATATTTATAGAGATCGAATAGAGTTTGTATCTATTGGCGGGTTGGTACCGGGAATAGAGCTGGAAGATATCATGGCAGGCATCTCTGTCTGCCGGAATCAAGACCTTGCAAATGTATTTTATCGCCTGCATTTAATTGAGGCTTATGGGACAGGAATGGGGAAAATTATGAAGGCATACGAAAATTTAGCGGAAAAACCCATAATTGAAACAACGAAGAACACATTTAAAATTATCCTGCCTAATGTCAATGCAAAGCATGAATATGAGTACGAATATAAAAATAGAAATAGAAATAATTATAACATTATAGCAGAACCTCAATTGGTTTATTCGGTAAAACCCAAAAAGAAGCTAAGTGACGCGGAAGAAAGAATATTAGAATATGCCCGGATTTATGGCGCTATTACAAGGAAAGACGCCATTCGGCTGCTGGGCGTAAGCACATCCACTGCGTCCAGGATTATTCAAAAAATGGTAAAGAATAACCTTTTAATGCAAAATGGAAAAGCAAGGAACACCCACTACACTATTGTAAATCATTAAAGCCCTCACCCACAAAAAATCAGAACCCGGCATGGCTTCTGCCACGCCGGGTTCTTCTGGGTTACAACCTATTGCAATTTATAACTTTTACTACATCTATATAAGGATCTGCCGCATATCCTGAGCTATGCAGGCAGCGCCTCCGCGTAAAAATTACTCCATTCAAATTCGATTATAACTTTGTTACGTTTGCGGCCTGAGGTCCCTTCTCGCCTTCGATCACTTCAAACTCTACTTCGTCGCCGTCGTCCAGCACTTTGAAGCCATCCATCTGCAGCGCGGAGAAGTGTACGAATACATCGTTACCCTCTTCATCGGAAATGAATCCGAATCCTTTTTTGGCGTTAAACCATTTTACTGTACCTTTCATGTGTTTTGCCTCCTAAAAAATATTTAACACATAGTTACAATACCACAATAGGGCGCAAAAGTCAAAAGAAAAATTAGTTTTTTGCACCGCTTGCGGCTTTGAGAATTGTGTGGTACTGTATATTTATTGGAATGTTTATGAAAAATAATGATAAATAGACATGGAGGTAGCGTATGAACATTCAAAATTGCAAAGCATACCAGTTGATTGAGGAGCAGAAGATCGCGGAGCTGAACAGCACGGGCTATCTGTTGGAGCATAAACGGACAAAGGCCAAGGTGGCGCTGATTGAAAATGATGACAACAACAAGGTATTCACCATTGGATTCCGCACGCCGCCTAAGGATTCTACAGGTGTAGCCCACATTGTGGAGCACACGGTTCTATGCGGGTCGAAAAAGTTCCCGGTCAAGGATCCTTTTATCGAATTGGCCAAGGGGTCGCTGAACACCTTTCTCAACGCCATGACTTATCCGGACAAGACCGTCTATCCGGTGGCGAGCTGCAATGACAAAGATTTCCAGAACCTGATGCATGTGTATCTGGACGCAGTGTTTTATCCTAATATTTACAGCGAGGAGAAGATTTTCAAGCAGGAGGGGTGGCACTACGAGCTGGAGAGCGCGGACGCGCCGCTGAAATACAACGGCGTGGTGTTCAACGAGATGAAGGGCGTATTCTCCTCGCCGGATCAGCTTTTATTCCGCAACATCCAGCAGTCCCTTTTCCCGGATACCGCCTACGGCGTGGAGTCCGGCGGCGATCCGGCAGCGATTCCGGACCTGACCTATGAGGACTACCTGGATTTTCATGGAAAATACTATCATCCGTCCAACAGCTACATTTATTTGTACGGCGACATGGACATGGAGGAAAAGCTGAATTGGATCGATGAGAATTATTTGAGCGATTTTGACTATCTGGAGGTGGATTCCGAGATCGGGCGCCAGGAGGCCTTTGCAG
This sequence comes from uncultured Lachnospiraceae bacterium, assembly GCA_947631075.1. Lineage (GTDB taxonomy): Bacteria > Bacillota > Clostridia > Lachnospirales > Lachnospiraceae > Eubacterium_F. The sequence continues at coordinate 3,872 of CANRJU010000001.1, read as the reverse complement.
AGCGGCGGGACCAGTACGGATTTTATTCGGTCACCGAGGGCGAGGAGACCGAGGGCAAGGCGTATTTCAGCTATAATGTCGTGCTCGGCGATTCGCTGGATCGGGAGATGTACCGCGTGATGCAGGTCCTCGACCATGTGCTGGTGGATTCGGTGGGCGCGCCGGTCAAGCAGGCGCTCATGGACGCGGGAATCGGTAGCGAGATTACCAGCATGTACGAGGAGAGCGTGAAGCAGCCCTATTTTTCCATTATAGCGAAAAATGTAAAAAAAGAGCAAAAACAGGAGTTTTTGGATATTATCCGCCAGACGTTAGAGGGGCTTGTGCGGGACGGTCTGAATGAGAAATCCCTGCGGGCGGCGATTAACGGGCTGGAGTTTCAGTACCGGGAGGCGGATTTTGGCTCGTACCCCAAGGGGCTGATGTACGGGCTCCAGATGTTTGACAGCTGGCTCTACGACGGCTCCAAGCCCTTTATCCACCTGCGCGCCAATGACATTTTTCAGCTTATGAAGGACAAAATCGGCACCGGATATTATGAGGATATTATTCGGAAATATTTTCTCGACAACCGGCACAGCAGTTTTGTCAGCGTGGAGCCCAAGGTGGGGCTCACCAGCCTGATGGACCGGGAGGAGCAGGAGCGGTTAGACCGGTACAAGGCGTCGCTTACGAGGGAGCAGTGCGAGGAGCTAGTGGAGCAGACAAAAGAGCTGAAGCGCTATCAGGAGGAGCCCACGCCGGAGGAGGTGCTGAAGTGCATTCCGCTCCTGGCCAGAGAGGACATCGGCCGGGACGCGCAGCCATTTTACAATGAAAAAAAGAGTATCGGGGAGATTCCGGCGCTCCACCACAATATTTTTACCAACGGCATCAGCTATATAAAGGTTTCCTTTGATGTGACGGATTTGCGGGGTTATATCTCGTATATTTCGCTGCTGGCGGACCTTTTGGGGGCGGTGGATACCGAGCGCTATGACAAGCTGGAGCTGAGCAATGAAATCCTTCTTCACGCGGGCAATATGGGTATGAGCATGGCGTCCTATGAACAGAAAAATACGGACAGCTACTCCGTTCATTTTGAGCTGAACACGAAGGTGCTCTACTCGGAAACGGAGCATATCATGGGGCTGATCCGGGAAATCCTCACCATGTCTCATGTAACGGATGAGAAGCGGCTGCGGGAGGTTATCGGTGAGGCGCGGAGCGAGAAGCAGGCGGGATTGCAGGCGTCCGGCCACACGACGGCGGCGTGGCGCGCCCTCTCCTATGTGAAGCGGAGAATGTACGATGTGGAGCAGATGAAGGGAATTTCCTACTATGATTTCCTGTGCGATCTGGACGATCACTTTGAGGAGCGAAAGGAAAATCTCTGCCAGGTACTGGAGGGCCTGATGAAAAAGGTGTTTGTGAGAGAGCGCATGAGCGTGTCGGTGACATCGGACGCGGAGGGCTATCAGATCGTGGAGCGGGCTTTCCCGGTTCTGGGAGACGGACTGGCGCCGAAAGAGCCAGCGGCGCTTGCGGACCCGGCGTGGAAGCCTCCGGTCTTTGCCATTAACGAGGGATTTAAGACGGCAGGAAAGATTCAGTATGTGGCGCGGGCCGGCTCTTTCACGGATAAGGGAGTCGAATACGACGGCTCCTTCAAGGTGGTGCGGACGATTCTACGGTACGATTATCTGTGGAACGAGGTGCGTGTCAAGGGCGGCGCCTATGGCGTTATGTGCGCCTTTTTGCCGGAGGGCTACGGATATCTTATGTCGTACCGGGATCCGAAGCTGCAGGAGACCAATGAGGTCTACAAGGGCATTGTTTCTTATCTGGAAAATTTTGACGCCAGCGAGCGGGATATGATGAAATATATAATCGGAACGATCAGCGACATGGATGTGCCGCTGACGCCGCGGGACAAGGGAGAGCGCTCGTACGCCGCCTATATGACGGGCGTGACTTTTGACGAAAAGCAGCGGGAGAGAGAAGAAGTGCTGCGGACGGATCCGGAGACAATCCAAAAGGCGGCGAGGATGATCGAGGCCATCTTGTCAGACGGCTATATATGTGTGCTGGGAAGCGAGGAAAAAGTAGAGGACGCGGAGGATCTGTTTAACAGCATCCGGATATTAAAATGATATTAAAGGTAAATCTTGCAGAGACAAAAGACAGTTTGCCGAGGCAAATCTTGCCTTCGATTTTTATTACAATAGAAAGGAAAAAGCATGGAACAAGTATTTAAGTCGGGCTTTGTGACATTAGTGGGGCGGCCCAATGTGGGAAAATCAACGCTGATGAACCGGATTATCGGGCAGAAGATCGCCATCACGTCCAACAAGCCTCAGACGACGAGAAACCGGATTCAGACCGTCTATCACGACGAGCGCGGTCAGATCGTGTTTTTGGATACGCCGGGCATTCACAAGGCAAAAAACAAGCTGGGCGAGTATATGGTCAACGCGGCGGAGAGCACCTTTCAGGAGGTGGATCTGGTGCTGTGGTTGGTGGAGGCGTCGGATTTTATCGGGCAGGGGGAGCGGCATATCGCTGAGGAGCTGAAAAAGTGCCAGGCGCCAGTTTTCCTTGTGATGAATAAAATCGATCAGGTGAAAAAGACGGATCTTTTGCGGTATATTGAGGCGTATAAGGATATCCTCCCCTTTGCGGAGATTCTCCCAGTTTCGGCGAAGAACGGGGAGGGCGTGCGGGAACTGATTGACACCATGTTCCAATATCTGGACGAGGGTCCGCAGTTTTATGACGAGGACACGGTAACCGACCAGCCGGAGCGTCAGATTGTGGCGGAGCTGATCCGGGAAAAAGCGCTGCGCCTGCTCTCGGACGAGATTCCGCACGGAATTGCCGTCACCATTGAGCGGATGAAGGAGCGCGACGGCAAGGGGAAACTCATGGACATCGACGCAACGATTATCTGCGAGCGGGATTCCCACAAGGGAATTATCATCGGGAAGCAGGGGAGCATGCTGAAAAAAATCGGCAGCAGCGCCCGACGCGAGATTGAGGATTTTTTGCAGGAAAAAGTCAATCTGAAGCTCTGGGTAAAGGTGAAAAAAGACTGGCGGGACAGCGATTTTCTGCTGAAAAATTTTGGCTACCGAGAGACGGAATAATAGCGAGGAAAGCAGTTTGACGACAATCCGCGGCGAGACGCGATCGGGATGGAATAATGTGCCAGCATAGCTTGTCCGGGACGGGATATCCTATTGATTAGAGAGAAAACGCTCAATATACAATAGGAGGAAGAACATGGAGAACGAGGATAGATGGAATGTTTTTACCCGCACAGGACGAGTGTCGGATTACCTGGCTTATGTAGAAAATACCAGAAGAAGCGGCGAGACAGAGACGGGCTTCTGGGGAAAAGAGAGGAATCAGCTTGAAGGAACGTGTGATGGGTATGGTGCTGTCAGCCGCAGCCATTGGTGAATATGACAAGCGCGTGGTCCTTCTGACGAAGGAGAGGGGACGGATTTCCGCGTTCGCCAGAGGGGCCAGGCGTCCCAAGAGCGCTCTGTCGGCTCCCACGGAACCCTTTACCTTTGGCGAATTTTTTATATACAGAGGGCGGGATTCCTATGTGATCGAGCAGGTGGAGGCAAAAAATTTTTTCCCGGAGCTGCGAAAGGACCTGGACAATCTGTACATGGCGCTGTATTTCTGTGAGGTGGCGGATTATTTCACCAGAGAGGGGATGGAGGCCACAGAGGAATTAAACCTGCTGTATATGTCCCTGCGGGCGCTTTCCGTGCCCTCCATTCCCCGCGAGCTGGTGAGGTACATATATGAATTCCGGATGCTCTACATCGAGGGGGAGGCGCCCCGGATTTTCGCGTGTATCCGGTGCGGGGGGACGGAGG